>JBIKKU010000338.1:0-3570 GCA_044360245.1 Flavobacteriales bacterium
CAGTAAGGCACGGAAGTTGTTATATACCAATCCGGAGCTCTGTCATCAGGCGCTTCAACGCATCACCACTACTACCATTGCCTATCTGAAAGCACAGATAGCTGCAGGTGCAGACATGCTGCAGTTGTTTGATTCCTGGGCAGGATTTCCTTCACCTGAACAATACAAGGAGTTCGGTGTACAGTACATCAAACAAATTTGCGAAGCCGTTACCGAAGTTCCGGTGACCGTTTTTGCAAAAGGAGCCTTTTTTGCGCGCCACGACTTGGCACAGATTCCATGCCGGACGATTGGTCTGGATTGGAACATGAACATTGCCGAAAGTCGCGCCATTATTGGTCCCGAAAAAACCCTTCAGGGCAACCTGGATCCTTGTGTGCTCTATGCAGATGACACAGTAATTCGTCGGGAAACCGAGAAAATGCTGCAAAGTTTTGCCAATGGGCGCCATATTGCTAATTTAGGGCACGGTGTTTATCCGGATACCAACCCCGAAAAAGTGAAAGTATTCATAGAAACCGTCAAAGCATATCAAATCAGATAAACCATGAAAACCAGAATCCTATTTAGTGTATTGATGCTATCGGGACTTTCTGTTTTTGCTCAGGATGACAACAACCTGGTGAACAACGGAAGCTTCGAGCAAGTGACAGGGAAATTGAAAAAAGGTAAATCCATTGCCCTTGCCAAAGGATGGACTTCTCCTACCCCTGATGCTGCTGACTTATATTCACGCACAGTTAAAGAAGGTGAAGCTGCTGCACCCGCCAATCCAAAAGGAAACGAAGCCCCTGCAGAAGGAAACAATTACGCCGGTGTTACCATGTTTTCTTATGGTGATAAATCTGCACGTACCTATATCATGACCGAATTGATTGGTCCGCTCAAAGCAGGTGTAAAATATTGCGTTCGTTTCGATGTGTCGCTTTCTGACCTTTCCAAATACGCTGTAAACAACATTGGTGCACACCTTTCCAAAAAGCCATTCAGCTTTGAAGACAAAGGAAAAACCATCCTTGCTGAAACGCATATCAAGAATTCGAAAAACAAGGTATTTAATGCCACTTATGGTTGGGAAACCGTTTGCGCAATTTTCACTGCCAATGGAGGTGAAAAATACCTGACCATAGGAAACTTCTCTGCTACCAAGGAAACGAAAAATGAAAAAGTAGAGAAACCAAAAGGAAATGCACAACAAATTCCGGTTGCCTATTATTATGTAGACAATGTTCAGGTTTTCCAATTGGATTCCATTGAACAATGTATGTGTGAGAAAAAAGACAAAATCGAAGCCGCAACTGTTATTGTTGACGAAGAATATGCTTCGAACAAAGATTACAAACTCGAAGAAAAAGTAGCGCATGAAAAAGTGTATTTCACTAACCTTTCGGTGGAACTGAATCCACTTGCTCTTGCTGCCATCAATGAGATTGTATCGCTCATGCAAAACAATCCTGACTTGGTGATTGAAATTCACGCTCATGTTGATCCTTCTGAAGCAGCCTTGGCTACCAAAAACGATCAGGCGAAAGATCTTGCCAAACGACGCGGTGAAGCTGTTATCAAACAAATTGAAAAAGCAGGAATCGCTTCCAATCGTTTGATGCTGGTTGTTGATGAAGATAAATCGCCGGTTGGAACCGGAGACACCGAGTCTGACAAAGCCAAAAACAGACGCGTAGAATTTAAAATGCGCTAATCCAATTCCATAATAAAACCCCGAAGGCAGCTTCGGGGTTTTCTTTTTATATTCGCACCCATGGCAATTACCAAAGGCGACAGAAAGACGATCAATGCTTGGACTTTTTATGACTGGGCCAACTCTTCTTATCCCCTGGTGATTTCTACAGCCATTTTTCCGATTTTTTTTGAAAGAGTAACCAGTAAAACCCTACCCGACGGAACGCTTTTCGATAAAGTCAATTTTCTGGGTTTTGAATTGGTGAATACGGAATTGTATTCTTACATCGTATCACTTTCTTTTCTTGTCGTTGTGCTTACATCACCGGTATTATCGGGGATTGCAGACTTCACAGGAAAGAAAAAACGCTTCATGCAGTTCTTCTGCTACCTGGGAGCATTGTCAACTGCTTCCTTGTATTTTTTCGATCCCAATCATCTTGAACTTAGCATGTTATCGGTATTTTTTGCCAGCCTTGGATTTTGGGGTAGTCTTGTTTTTTACAATGCCTATTTACCTGAGATTGCCGAACCCCAGGAACACGATCGTGTAAGTGCCCAGGGATTTGCTCTAGGTTATTTTGGTAGTGCGCTTTTACTGATTTTAAACCTTATTGCCATAATGGTATTTGGAATGGATTCCCGTATTTCCTTTATCACCGTGGCCTTATGGTGGGCGGGTTTTGCACAAATTAGTTTCGCGCGTTTACCCAATTCCGATAAAAACGGAACCCCTAACCGAAAAGTTATTTTGAATGGATTTCGAGAGATTAGCCATGTATGGAAAGAAATAGGAAATTACCCCTCATTGAAACGATTCCTTGGCTCTTTCTTTTTTTACAGCATGGGAGTTCAAACTGTAATGTTAATGGCAGTTTTGTTTGCCAAAAAAGAAATTAAGGGATTGGATGATTCCAGTCTTATCATCTCCGTTTTACTTATTCAATTTCTTGGTGTAGCAGGGTCTTACCTATTTTCTTTTTCCAGCCGTTTCATTGGCAATATCAAAACACTAGGTATATCGCTATTTCTCTGGGTGTTAATCTGTGTTGGTACGTATTTGTTCGTTTATACACCTACCGGATTTTATTTTGTTGCCTGTGCTGTAGGTTTGGTAATGGGAGGAATTCAGGCTTTATCGCGTTCGACCTATTCCAAATTACTTCCCGATACCGAGGACCATGCCTCTTATTTTTCCTTTTACGACATTTCAGAAAAAGTTGGAATTGTGATTGGTATGTTGTCTTTTGGCTTCATTGAAGGACTTACCGGAGGAATGCGCAATTCGATTTTAGCACTGATTACCTTTTTTGTGATCGGATTTTTGATTTTGCTCACCATTCCTAAATCCAAACACGTTCGCTAAAACCTTTGTGAATTCCGCTTTTCCCGTTAGTTTTACATCCTAAATTTCCGGTATGAATTCCAATCAGATGTTCGATGTGGCCATTATTGGCGGCGGTATTGTTGGTGCAGCAACGATGTACAAATTGCAGACGCGTTTTCCGCATTTACGCATTTGTCTCATTGAAAAGATGCCACACCTTGCCGATCACCAAACCGGTAACAATTCAGGAGTAATTCATTCCGGATTGTATTATAAACCGGGCTCTTTAAAAGCACGGAATTGCGTTGCAGGTCGACATGAACTTGTTGCTTTTGCCAAACAATACGGAGTTAAACATGATGTCTGTGGTAAAGTAGTTGTAGCAACCGACGAGAAAGAGCTTCCGAACATGGATAAAATCTTTCAAAACGGAATCGAAAATAAAATTGAAGGCATTCAGAAAATCGGACCCAAAGAAATCACCGATATCGAACCTTTTGTAAAAGGAATTGCAGGAATATGGGTACCATGCACGGGAATCATCGATTTTAGAGGTGCTACAG
>JBIKKU010000339.1:0-3569 GCA_044360245.1 Flavobacteriales bacterium
CGAGGCTTTGTTGGATGAAGCGGGGTGGAAGGATACGGACAAAGATGGCATTCGCGATAAGACCATCAATGGCGAAAAAGTTCCTTTCCGTTTTCATTTCAATTACATGTCGGGTGCCTATCCTTCCAAGGAAATCGGATTGATGATTCATGAAGAAATGTGGAAAGCAGGAATCGATGCCATTCCATCTCCGCAAGAATTTTCATTGTTTTACCAGAAGTTGTATTCGCACGATTTCGATGCTGCGCTGGGCGCCTGGATGGGTTCTGCTGCTTATGAAGATCCAACGCAATTGTGGCATACTTCGCAATGGGCCATGTTCGGCAGTAATTTCTGCGGCTTCGGAAATGCGGCGAGTGATTCTTTGATCAGCTCCATCAACGAAGAAATGAACGATAGTCTGTATCTTGTTAAAATCAAGGAATTGCAACGTATGGTGGTGGAGGAACAACCTTATGTGTTTTTGTTTTCACCCAAAGCCAGGGTGGCCATTCACCGTCGTTTTAAAGGCGATATGTATGTCGAAAAACCACAGTATTACCTCAATGCTTTCCAATTGATTAGTGCATCTTCCGCATCACAACCTGTGCTTACGCCATGATGAAATATATTTTACAACGCCTGCTGCTGTTCATTCCGACACTTTTTGTAGTGTCGCTGCTGGCGTTTTACATCAGCGTGAAGTCACCGGGCGACCCTGTGGAAATCCTTACGGGAAGCGGCGGACAGCAAGGTGGTGCAAGCAATCAGTCGGTTAGTGAAGCCATGAAAGATTCCGTGCGCGCGCGATTGGGCTTGGATAAACCGCTGTTTTATTTTTCACTGACAACGCAATCGGCATGTGATACTTTGTACCGCATTCCTTCCAAAAAACACCGCGCAAGTTTAGAAAAACTCAGTCACCGTTACGGCAATTGGACCGCTGTATCGGCCTGGTACCATAGCTTGCAGGATTTTGCACAATTTCTTGCCTTGCAAAATCCCGATTCGCTTTATGCGCGATCGATGGTGAAAAAAGATACCGCAATGGTGGAAAGCATTTCCTTGAATGCGCTGAACGAAACAATGATTCAGGCCACCAATATGGTGCTGACCTTAATGGAAAGTACAGATCCGCAAGTGATGGAGATGAAATTGGATTCCTTGCCAAAATTGTTTGCAGGCATTCCGGTTTTACAAGAAGGTACAAAACATGTTGTCTTGCTCCAACAGAAATACAAAGACTTGAATCTTCAGGCTTCGCCCATGAATACTTGGATTCCGGCCATGCATGTGTATGGATTCGATAACCAATACCACCGTTGGTTGATGGCACTTTTGCAAGGCGATTTTGGTATTTCGTATTACGACAAAAAACCAATTGCTGAAAAAATCTGGGAGAAGTTTTTTATTTCTTTCAAGCTGATTTTCTTTTCAGTGTTGCTGGCTTACCTCATTAGTATTCCCATTGGCGTAATGAGTGCGCGTCGCAAAGGAAGTATGCTCGAACGCAGCACGAGTTTGGTTTTGTTTATGTTGTATTCACTTCCTTCCTTTTTTGTGGGAATGCTTTTGCTGATGGTTTTTGCCAATCCGGATATGTTGGTATGGTTTCCGGAATCGGGTTATATGGACCCGATGCATTACGATCCGAATTGGAATTTTCTGAGAAGATGGTCGGCCGAAATGCCTTACATGGTCTTGCCTTTGATCACTTACACGTATTCTTCCATTGCATTTATTTCGCGAATCATGCGCACGGGAATGCTCGAGAATTTATCGAGTGATTTTATCCGTACCGCACGTGCCAAAGGTTTACCGGAGCGAACAGTTATTTGGAAACATGCTTTTCGCAATTCCTTGCTTCCGGTGATTACGATTTTCGTCAATATTTTTCCAATGGCCATTGGTGGTTCGGTCATTATCGAAACCATTTTTACTTATCCGGGAATGGGATTGGCCAGTTACGAAGCCATTCAGAATTACGATTATCCGGCGATTGTGGCGATTTTTACATTGTCGGGATTCCTCACCATGGTGGGCTATTTGGTGGCTGATATTTTGTATGCCCTTGTCGATCCACGCATTACTTATTCCGCGAAATGATGTTGTTCGGAAGGAAAAAACATAGCGCTCCCGAGGACACGAAATTTACGTTTCGCGCTTATGCATGGAAGCAATTTAAGGCAAACAAACCTGCATTGTTTTCGATGTACTTGCTCATCTTCATGATGCTGGTGGCGGTGTTTGCTTCGTTTATTTCCAACGATCAGCCTTTGTATGTGAAGTACCGTGGCAAAACGTTTTATCCGGCATTTAACCGTCATTGGATAGCGAAATCGGTTTTTGGTACTACAGGCATCGATTCTACACAAAACCCGAAAACAGGGGCATGGGAGCGTTTGCAATACGATCTCACGGATTGGAAAGCTTTGGAAACGGAAAGTATTGTTTGGCCTTTGGTTCCATATTCTTCTACCGGAAATGATATTCTGAATTCAGATTTTGCAGCTCCCGGTGATGAGCATTTTCGCCGCAATGAAAAAGGAGAAGTCATGCTTTCCGAAGGAAAATTCCGTCACCGTTTAGGTACCGATATGTTAGGACGAGATGTGCTTGCAGGATTGATTCACGGTACGAAAGTTTCTTTGCTCGTTGGCATTGTATCTATGGGAATTGCCGTGTTGATTGGTGTTTTTCTTGGTGCACTTGCAGGATATTTTGGCGATCATCGCTTGAAGGTTTCGCGCGCTGAATTTTGGATGTGCTTGCCCGGATTGTTTTTTGGATATTTCTATGGATTTGTAGCGCGTTCCTATACAGTTTCGGATGCTTTTGCATCAAGTGTGCTTTATGGGTTTTTCCAATTGTTCCTGAGTGTGGCTTTGTTACTGGGCATTACCTGGGTGTTTTTCCGAATGGGACGTTTGCTGCGTTTCGGATTTTTGTCCAAATCGGTCAATGTTCCGCTTGATCGTTACATCAGTCGCTTCATCGAAATTTTCAATTCCATGCCGCGTTTGTTGTTGATCATTTCCATTTCTGCAGTGATTGAAGAACGTAGTTTGTGGTTGGTGATGGTGATTATTGGAATGACAAGCTGGACCGAAATTGCGCGTTTTGTGCGTGCAGAATTGTTGAAAGTACGTGAACTCGATTATATCCAGGCAGCACGATCCATGGGCTTTTCGGAGGGACGCATCATTTTTCGTCACGCGCTCCCCAATGCCATGGCGCCCGTATTTGTTTACATCGCATTTGGTATTGCCTCGGCTATTCTGATCGAAAGCGGATTGTCATTTCTAAACATCGGTGTTCCGGATGAAGTGGTTACCTGGGGATCGATGTTGAACATTGGACGCATGGAACCCGAAGCATGGTGGATGATCATCTTTCCGGGACTGGCGATATTTGTCACCATCACCGTGTACAACCTCATCGGCGAAGGTTTGCGTGATGCCCTCGATCCGAAAAACAAACGCTGATTATTTCACTTCAATAAGGGTCAACATCCTTTGTTCCCAGGCAATAGGGAAATGAAAATGGGTGATGCCAATGCTGTCGTTAAACTCGGGTTTGTAAATAATGTA
>JBIKKU010000050.1:0-12799 GCA_044360245.1 Flavobacteriales bacterium
AAGTAGAAAGTGCATTTACACAAGAAACACCTACACCATGCAAACCACCGGAAACCTTGTAAGAATCCTTATCGAACTTACCACCGGCATGAAGCACTGTCATTACGACCTCAAGCGCCGAGCGTTGCTCCTTTTCGTGGAAATCGACGGGGATACCGCGACCATTATCTTTAACCGTAATGGAGTTGTCTTCATTGATGGTCACATCAACGTGGGTACAGTGCCCCGCAAGAGCTTCATCGATAGAGTTATCTACAACCTCATACACCAAATGATGGAGACCTTTTACCCCAACATCCCCGATGTACATACCGGGACGTTTTCTTACCGCTTCTAAACCTTCCAGAACCTGGATACTGTCTGCCGAATAATCACCGGGCTTTTTTTCCTGAGTTTCACTCATTGTATAACGAATTGTTGTTTGACTTTTTAATGGGTAACAAAGATAAACCCGAACACCTCTTAAAGGTACGAAAATAAAGGGGAATTATCAACATAAAACACCTCCGAAAAGGGCATAAAACAGGACAATTGTTGAAAGAAAAACAGCCTAAAAATTTGTCATTCTGAAAGAGGTTTTTACACAAAAAAAAGGCCGTCTGAGACGACCTTTTTCTTGATGAATTTTCTTACGCGTTCAAAACCTATTAAACATCATTCACCTGACACTATCAACAAGTTTTAACCTATTGTTTATCAATGAATTGTCAAAACGAAAAGGTAAATCCTCCTAAGATATTGAATCGTTGAACAGGATAACGGTACCATTTCTGGTAATCGGAAGCTGC
Organism: Flavobacteriales bacterium; assembly: GCA_044360245.1. Classification (GTDB taxonomy): domain Bacteria; phylum Bacteroidota; class Bacteroidia; order Flavobacteriales_D; family UBA2798; genus UBA2798. The sequence goes on from JBIKKU010000050.1 coordinate 789, forward strand.
AATATTGTTTAGATTGACGAAAAAGGACATCTTCTTATTGTACCGGTATTCGGCTCCTAAATTAGCGTCAACGAAGGGTTTTAATTTCACCTCATAAGCACCCGTTTCGCCATCCGGATTAACCCCCTCAATAGGATATAGTGATCGCGCATACCTAGTGCCTACAATAAACACATCTGCTCTTAAAATCAACTTGTCATACATATCGTACAATCCGCTCAATGTGAATTTAAAATTCGGCATCATCCAGGCACGTGGCTGATCGAGTGGATCGTAAATAAAATAGTCACCACGACCCATTACTTTTATTTTTTCTTTCACCTGCCAGGACAATTGTCCTGTAAGTCCAATCACATCCACATCATCATACAATAGTGTAAAACGCGATTCAGGCGAAAACAAGGTATCGCTAACAAAGAGCACGATGTTTTTCACTTTCGAAAACATAAAGCGCGTATTGAATGAAATCTCTGAACTGATTGTCCCTCTAAATCCTGCGTATACATTGAGCTTTCTGGTGTTCAACAAATCAAAATTCGAAGACATTAAAAATGGATTTTCATCGGTAAGTGTTTTATATCCGTTACGCTCTACACCACCATTTGCACCGGCATAAGGAATAAAAATATCATTGAACAAACTGTAGCGGAATTCCACATCGGGATAGAGGTAGAACTTACCTTCCGAATCGGTGACATCCATTACCACTTTTAATCCTGCATTGGCCACCCAATTTTTTCCGCGCGAATAAATTTGCGGATTGAAATCCACAATAAAATTCTGTTGCGAATTGTCTTGTTGTTTCAACTCCAAACAAGTTATGCAACCTGCGGGATTGTAGGTTGGCACGAATTGATTGTATTGAATGGAAAGATTTCCGCCAAGGATTTCCGTTCCCACTCGCTTTTTGATCGTTGTACCAATGCGGAAATAGTTTTCGCGGGCATTGTAGTAATCACCAAAATTGTAATAGGTAATTTCCTCACGGTGATTGATTTTATTGGAATCGGGCGAAAAGGTTTCGAGGTACACATTGGCTTTAATCAGGTTGAATTGCTGACGAATGGCGAGTTTATCGAACGTATACAAACTGGTGTCGTAACCGTAATAATGCATGCGGTTAAATCGATAATCTAAAGCTCCGCCGATTTCGAGTTTATTGATGTATCGCTTACCGTAAAGCGAAACTGCATCATCCGAAAACCCTGAAAAACCAACGTTTCGCAATCCACCTGCCGAAGAAAAATGTTTCGCATGTGCTCCCCATGTTCCTTTTTTATTATACAGATCGTTGACGTACAATTCCACCATGGGCATGGTATAATTTCCAATTCCACCGCGCAAATAAAAATGGTAAAGACGCGGAATGGCATTTTTCGGAAAAATATTCGCTGCCTGAATATTATCCGGCGTGAACTCCGATTTAGCCATGCCCGGTAAATTCTGGTAAGTCATTGGAGGAACTGCAACAACAGTATCTGCTGTTTTAGGCGTTTCGGCAATGCGCGCAGTACGCACCAATGCACGCGGTAAACCAACTTCAATGGTACTCGAAAAGCCACCGTTTCCGGTTGATTCAGGCGTTTGAGCAAAAACAAAAGCAGCGTTTAAAACAAACGGCAAACCCAATAGGTATTTCAAAAAGTTTTTCATTGCTTGTTTCCTCCATCCTGATTACGTTCTTCAGTCCCCTCTCCTTCTTCTGTGCCTTCACCGGGAACCGTTTGTTGTTGCTGCATCATGCGTTGCTGGTTCTGTTGATTTTCTCCATTGACAATCGCATCATACTTTTCTTGCGCAGTGGCTTTAATATCATCCTCACCCGAATAGTGATCGATGATACTCTTCAATGTTGACTTCGCCTGGAAATTATCTCCTAGTGCAACATAAACATCCGAAAGCAAAATATACGAGCGTGCAATCCAGTAGTCGTAATTGGGTCGAGCTTTGACAAAATTCTGAATCTCGGTTTCGCATTTTTTGTACTCACCTTGTTTATACAAAATCAATGCAAGGTTGAATCGTGCTTCAGCCCAGCGCCAGCCGGATTTGGTTATTTCTGTGGTCTTTTTCAATGCCGTTTGAGCACCTGCCAAATCATTCATGTTAAGGAGTGAAATACCTTGAATGAAATAGGCTTCCGATTTCAAATCCTCTTTGGATGCATTGTCGGCAATAACTTTTGCAGCATAAGGACTTGCTTGTGCGTATTCTTTCAGCAAGAAATGTCCACGCATTAAAGCAATGATAGTTTGTTGCAATTGTTCCGCGGTAGGATTTCGTTTTTCCAATTCATGATAATACTTGTTCGATTGGTTGTAATCTTCTTTGGTAAAGAAATAATACCCCATACGCTGACAAACGGTTTGCATGAAATTATTTCCGGGCTTCGAAAACACGAATTCATAATCCGGAACCGATAAATCTTGTTGTCCGCCGGTATACAAACATTCCGCACGGTAAAACCTTGCCGATACGATATACGAGCCATTGGGGAATTGCTGGATGTATTTATTGGCGCGTTCGGTGATTTTAGCGCAATCACGACTTTCCCATGCCTCCTCAAGTTTATCCCACATGGAATTTTCTGCTGCATTCGCGGCTTCATCGCCTTTTCCATATTGCTTGGCTAAAGTCACCCACTCATCTTCGCGATCCTGCGCAGCATACACATTTTTCAAACCGTCCAAAGCCACCTGGATGTCATTCGGATTTGGAAATTCATTCAGCAATTTTTTGTAATAGGTTTCCGATTCGGAATAATTTTTTTGCTGGTAATATTGCAGCGCGATGTAAGCTAATGCACGGTTGACTTTTTGATGCTTCGGATATTGTGCAATAAAGGTTTTGTACTGATCGATGGAAGCCGATAAATTTTTCGTCTCACGGTGAATCTCTGCTATTTCATAGGTCGCCTCCGACACATAAGCATTGGCCGGAAACTCACGGATGAGTCGGTTATAAGACGCGACCGCCAATTCAAAATTTCTGCTCAGGTGCTGACAGTGCGCGATCTGAAACAAAGCATATTCGCGCGAGCCGCTATTGTAATCATACGCCTTTGCATAAAACTCAGCAGCATTTTCGTTCTCGCGTTTGAAATAATAAATATCACCAATTCGCAATGACGCATCCACCAATTTAGCTTTATCCTTTTCCGCTTTCTCACCAACATATTTTCTGAAAGCATACAATGCATTGTTCAGCGCTTCAATATCGGACGATGCGCGTGCACGTTCGAGGATATTCATTCCGATTTCATACCAAGCGTAACCAATATTGTAATTGGCAATATTGTAGTATTTGCTACTTATCGCACCCGGTTCTTGTTGGAAAATATTATAGTATTCAATCGCCTTTTCGTATTCTTTTTTCTTGTAATACGATTCCGCCATCCAGTACCGACTTTCAGAACCAAGTCGTTTGTCGATAGGATAACGTTTCACCAGTTCAAACGATTTGATCGCTTCATCGTATTTCCCGGCCATAAACTGTTCCACACCAAGATTAAAAGAAACCATTTGGAAGGCACTCTGAATGCGGAAATCTTTGTTCTTCACCGCATCAATGGCAGTCAAGGCCGACTGATAATTGCGTGTGGTCATGTACACATTCACCAGGAAAGAATAAGCTTCATCGCGACGCGGACTTTCGGGATAGGCTTTTAAAAATTCCTGCAAAGCATCGATGGCTTCATGAAAAGGATTGTTGGACAATTCATAAGCCAGCTTGGCATAAGAAAACATCGCATCCTCCTGAATTTTTTTATCGACATTGATATTCGATGCCGCTCCAAACGCGTTACGTGCGTAATCTTTTTGATTCAAACGCAAATAACATTCGCCCATGTGATAGCTCGCCAATTGCGCCATTTCATCTTTCCCGTTTGCCGCTTTGTTGAGATAAGGAACAGCTTTGTTGTAAAAACCACTCCGGTAATAAGCATAACCCATTTGGTAATTTTCCTCGCGGGTTGGACTCGTACTCTGAACATACTGCTCCAAATAAGGAACAGCGATATCGTATTTTTTCAAGCGATAGTAAGCATCGCCAACCAAATGCGCCAATTCAGTTTTTTGAGCTCCTTTGGCTGTATCCAAAATTGGTGGAACATACGTTGTGACTTCTTCATATTTTCCTTGCAAATACAAGATTTGAGAAATGTAATAAGGAACCAATGCGCGAAACGTTTCACTGGTTTTTAATTTTTCAAACCCTTGCAAGGCAACCTGGTAACTTTTTTCGGTGTAAGCAATGTGCGAATAGTAATAAATGGCAGGCTCTTGATAATCGTTTTCCTTATCGCGAATCATGTTAAACGCATTGGCTGCGTTCTTATAATCTTTGAGCTGGAACCAGGAATATCCTGATTTGTAATGGTATTCTGCCAACTCTTTTTCGGTAAGGTCCGATTCATTGATTTTATCGAAATACTCTAAAGCCTTTTTCCATTTTTTGTTTTGGAAAAAGTGTCGACCCAATTGCAAATAAACAGTTCGGACCTGAGGAGATTCGGGATGTTTGGCAACGAAATTTTCAAGCAAGTATTCGGCGTCCGGCTGGTACAATTTCAGCGCACAAATCGCATAATAATATTCCGCGTTGATAGCCAATTCATCGTGGGGATCTCGGATATCCGACATGGCTTGTTCAAACTTCTGCTGTGCCGCAGAAAATTTTTCCTTGTCAAACAAGTCCAATGCTTCTCTGTAGGTGGTGTAGGTTTCCGTATAAATTTTTGTCTTCTGCGCATGCAGCGAAAAAGGCAAAAAGAAATACACGAAAATCACCACACTCAGGCGGGTGACAATACTCTCCATTGCAATAGATTTTAATAAGTAAAATTAGACAGCCCCTTGCGGTGGTCTGCCGTGGAGAGTAATAGTTTTCAACCCATTTCTGTTAACTAATTAGTGGTGAAACTGCCCGATTTAAAAGGCTTCGCAATCATATTTTGGCCATCTTTACGTTTGGATTGGAATATAGGTTACACATGTCTGCTGCTATTCACATTGAAAATGCCCGTATTTATCAGGGCGCTTCGCTTATTCTGGATGAGGTGACCTTCAACCTGGACAAGGGTGAATTTGTCTATTTGGTTGGTCGCACCGGTAGCGGAAAATCGAGTTTTCTCAAAACGCTTTATGGCGAACTGCCACTAAATGACGGAACAGGAAGTGTAGCAGGTTTTGATTTGAAAGAATTGCGCAGAAAGCAAATTCCAATGTTGCGTAGAAAAATCGGAATCGTTTTTCAGGACTTCCAATTGCTGAGCGACCGCACTGCCATGGAGAATTTATTCTTTGTGATGCAAGCCACAGGATGGAAGGACAAGAAAAAAATGCAACAAAGCGCCGAAGAATTGTTGAGCATGGTGGGACTGGAAGGTAAGGGATTGAAAATGCCTCATACGCTTTCCGGTGGTGAGCAACAAAGGGTAGCCATTGCTCGTGCTTTGGTCAATCAACCGGATCTTATTTTAGCAGATGAACCCACAGGAAATCTAGACCCCGAGACATCAGCCGAAATCCTAAACCTGCTTTTTGCCATCAGTAAAAACGGAACTGCAGTGTTAATGGCGACACATGACTATACCATCATGGAACGCTTTCCTTTCCGAACGGTAAAATGCGAAAACGGAAAATTACATGAAGTAATTCCTGCAGCGCATTTCAATCCTATGAACCCTGTCAATAAGGGCTAATATGCTCTCCATTCTCATTCCCATTTACAATTTTGATTGTCGGACTTTGGTGTACGACCTTCATCAACAGGCAACGGCATGCGGGATTGCTTTTGAAATCGTTTGCATCGATGATTGTTCTGAAGAATCTTTCCGCGTATTACACCGAGAATTTTCCAATCACCCCAACATCAAGTACTCCGAATTGCCTCAAAACAGCGGCAGATCCATCATCCGAAATAAATTGGCACGTGAAGCAACTTACGATTGGTTATTGTTTATGGATTGCGATTCTCAAACCGAATCACCCAATTATATCCGCAATTATCTTGAAGCGGCAAAAGAACACGAAGTCGTTTTTGGCGGTCGGAGTTATAGCGCTGATCCACCGGAGGAAACCTCCCGTTATTTCAGATGGAAATATGGATCGGCAAGAGAGGTCGTGCCCTATACACGGCGACAGGTGCATCCGTATCGAAGCTTTATGACCAACAATTTCCTGATTCGTAAAGACATTTTTTTGCGCATCAATATGGATGAAAGCATCAAAGGGTATGGTCACGAAGACACTTTATTCGCTCAGGAATTAAAAGCAGGAAACGTCCCCATCGGCCATATTGACAATCCACTCCGTCATATCGGATTGGAAACTGCAGAAGTTTTTCTCAAGCAAACACAAAACGGAGTAATGAATTTACTTTTGTTGATTCGTAAGGGAAAAATCGATAAAGACAATAAACTTTTTAGTGCTTTTGTGTTTTTGAAAACGTTCCGTCTAAAGAAAATTTTCCTGAAGTATTTTTTGAAAAGAAAATCGAATTGGGAAAAACAATTGCTAAGCAAAAATCCATCTTTAAGGAAATTCGATTTTTACAAGCTCGGATTGTTGACCGAATATGAAGTCAACTTGGAAAAGGAGAAAATTTCCTAATTTGTAAGAAACAAATAGTATGTCGCAACGCATTTTGCTGGTAGAGGACGAAGAAAACCTGCTTGAGGTGGTAAAACTCAACCTAGAGCTTGAGGGATACAACGTAACCACATCGAGCAAGGGAAAAGATGCGCTAAACAAAGCTTCCGATCCGGATCTGGATTTAATTTTACTGGATGTGATGCTTCCTGAAATTGACGGTTTTGAAATCTGCAAACGCATACGCGACAAAGGAGTTCAAACACCGGTTTTATTTCTTACGGCAAAAGGAACCAGCGAAGACCGCATTACCGGACTTAAACTCGGAGCCGATGATTATTTGGTCAAGCCATTTCATTTGGAAGAACTTCTCCTTCGTGTCGGCATTTTGTTGCAGCGAAATAAAAAGGTGAAAATCCCGGCAGAAACTGAAAAAGAGAATGCTTTTGTTGCTTTTGGAGATTTTAAAGTTGACTACGAGACCTATGAAATCACCGAAAACGGAAAAAGCCTCGGAGAATTAGGCAAAAGAGAAGTTCAATTGTTACGCTTGCTTTGCTCTCAACCCGGGAAAGTGGTCTCCCGTGAAGAAATCCTCGACAAAATTTGGGGTGAAGATGCTTTTCCATCTTCCAGAACCATAGACAATTACATCTTAACCTTTCGAAAATACTTCGAAAAAAATGCCAGAGACCCAAGGTATTTTCATTCGGTAAGGGGGGTCGGGTATAAATTTACACCATAATCGGCCTTTCTACCCGAAATCTTAACCGTTCCATCAGTAATTCCGCGGATTTTTAACTTTTTTGCCCCGAAAAGGCAACTTCCTGAAAAATTGTTCGTCTTACATACAGAATCCGGCGATTTGCTACCTCCGAATTCTACTGGTTTTATATTTTCCTTGCAGGTTTGCCTGAAAAGAATTCACTCCTCCTCCAACCCCGAATTCTTTTCAGGCTTCTTCATTTTTAAGGCTTTCCTACCAGTTATTTGCAAAAAGAACCACTTACTGATTCCTGCTTTACAAATAAAAACAACAAAATTATTTTCACTCGATTTCAAACTTTCGGTGAAATTCAATTTTGGAATATGAGGTTCATATCTTTTATCGCTTTTCTTTCTATATGTATCTCCCTAAACGCACAAGAATCAAAATTTAGCGACGCAAAACTATTTGCATCCCATTACAACCAGGCCTTGCTCGGAACAACTTATGGATTGGAGTTCACTCATATCACCCAATACCAGTATTCCAAATATTACACCGAATACACCCACCATTTTTTACAAGGGAATTTTGGTTTCGAAAAACGAAAAATGTGGATTGGTGATTCAGGTTACGCAAGAAATTATCGAAACTATTCCTCCGACAAATATTTTGGAATCTCAGGCTCAAAGTTCGTCAACGTGTGTAAAACCTTTTCAATTCGTCTTGGTCTAAACGCCGGAATTGCATCAAAACACGAAAGAATAATTGATTACGATGCAAGTACAATTATTAAAGAAACGAGGCATGCTTTTGATGCCAATGCAGGTATCCATTTCAATTTGTTTCGTTTCGCCATTGGCTATTCCATCCATCATTTCCCACAATCAGAATTTAAATTCTCCCGGAACCAATACCCCTACAACCTTGAACAAATTATTAATACAGGTTACGATATTCCGATTAAACTGCTGAAAAAATTTTGCATATCCGGCCTTTTCTCTTCCATTCAATTGGCAAGAATTGGGATAATTACGAACGCATCGGACCAGAAACAGAATGGAATGGAATTTCACTACAAGCCTCGATTAACAATTGGGGAAGCAGTTTTGGAGCAGGAAATATTTATAAAAACAAATATGGCTTACGATACCAGTTTTCTCAATTCTACGAAAACATAAGTTACCAAACCATTCACAATTTAGGATTAACACTGAGATTTTTTCAAAAAGAAAACAAACCGGCAGACTTTGAAAAACGTGGAGCATTTTAGTTTCATTCAATATTTTTGAGATAACACAAACTGTTCTCGGAAATTGTTTCCCAAAACGAAAAAGCCAGACGAATTAAATACCATTTGCAAAATATGTTCGTTTATCAATAAAGAATCCAACATGCGTCATTTATTCCATATTCTTTCCCTTTCCTTTTGCCTTTCTTTAAATGCTCAGGACATAAGTTTTTCAGACCAAAAACTTGCAGCTCCTTATTTCAATCCTGCCCTATTAGGAAATACTTATGGATTGGAGATAAGTCACCTTTATCGTAATCAGTTTCCTGCTGAAACGGTCGGGTATCAAACTCATTTCTTTCAAACCAATTATGGTTTCGAAAAACATAAGATGTGGATTGGCTTAACCGCATGCATAGACAATTTTAAAACGTACATGTCGAATCAAAATTTTGCTCTCACCTTTTCCAAATTTTCGGAAATAAATACAAATATTTCCTTACGATTTGGAGCCAAAGTCGGCTGGACAACCGGCTGGACCAATTTGACTTATGGGAATTTAACTGATCCTCGAAGAGGATTTTTATACGATGAATCGAACTCCACACGAATTCCATTTCAGGACGGTGATCAAGGCTTTGACGCTGCAGCGGGAATCAGCAGCAATATATACCGTTTTACCATTGGCTATGCAGCGCGTCATTTGCAACAACCGATTCTTGATTACACCACTGAAAAGAATAGAAGAATACTACTAAATCACAGCATCATACTAGGATACGATTTCGATATTGCCACAAAAAACCAAGTTCTCCACATTCAACCATTTTTCATTGAACAAATTCAAAAAAACAGCGACAGTTTTCAGGCCGGAATAGCATTATCATGGAATGGAATAACTTTACAAGGATCCATTAATGAATCGTATTTTTCAATAGGTGGCGGATATTCCTTCAAAGACAAATATGTTCTACGCTACCACTACTCCAACTTCGACATGTCGGGTCATTATTCACCGACACATGAAATAGGTGTAGTTGCTCGCCCATTGAAAAAAAACAACTCTCCGGCAGACTTTGAAAAACGTGGAGCATTTTAAACTGCTGTAACATTTTATACTCTGCTTTTGTTCTACTACAAAAAAGGACAATGCATAATTCTATTTCGTTGGTAAAAAGATTTTTAATACTGTTCATTTGCGTTTTGATGTTCAATGTCATTTCTCGTGCACAGGACCATACCTATGCTGACACAAAACTAAGTGCGAGCTATATCAATCCTGCATTTACAGGCTCTATCAAAGGACTTGAAACTTCAAGCCTGCAGCGCATTCAATGGCCACATCAGGATTTAAACATTTACAGTCATTATACCCAAATCACTTACGGAGGAGGAAAAAAGAAATGGTGGTACAGTGGAAGTATGCAACACATAAACTCCGGAGGAATGGTCGAAATTGATTATTGGTCGCTACGTACTTGCAAACAATTTTCACCATCAAAAAATTTCATTTTTCGTTTAGCGCTAGAAGGAAGCTTTTTTAAAAAGAAAATAAACTATTCCAATTTTTCTTTTGGCGATGAAATTGATCCGCATGATGGATTTGTCTATCCAACAAACGATGTTCCTAGAGGAGGAAATATAAGTAACGTTGATTTTGCAGCCGGTATTTCCTTCCATTTTTTCGGCATTACCATAGGCCTTTCCTCACACCACCTGACACAACCCAATTCCTCTTTAGCATTAGGCGATTCAGATATTCCTTCCCGATTGGGCTTACAAGCATCTTACGATTTACCAATAGCATTAAAAAATTCATCCACCTTGCGGATAAGTCCTTATTTCTGGTGGAAAAAACAAATGTTTTCCTATTGGAGAGGAGGACTAAATGCCATATGGAATTCATACTATTTTTCCTATGGTTTATCCAATAACCAGCACATTATGGGACTCGGATATGCATGGAAAAGCAGCATAGGCTTCCGCTATCATTTTAGTCTTTACCAATCCACATTTGCGAAACAATTGCTTGCACATGAAGTTGGATTTGAATTGAATCTCAGAAATGCAAAAAAGGAAAGAAAAATGAACGAAAACCTGAAAGGAGCATTCTAATGAAAACCATATTCTATTTTTTCGCCTCCGTTGTTTTGCTATCGTCCTGCGCTAAAGAAGAAGCAGATTTCGAAATTCACATGCTGGAATTCAAATACTATGATGATAGCTCCTTATTAGTAGCAACACTTTACGTACCAAATGCCTTCACGCCCGATGGTGATGGAAAAAATGACCTTTTTAAAGTCATCTCACATGGTATTCGCCCGGAGAATTTTTCCTTAAAAATTTTCAACAAGGACAATCAAATTCTTTTTGAAACCAATGATTTAAATGGTTATTGGGATGGTAAATACAAAGAGGAAATGGTAGCAGCTGACGTCTATTTGTTTTCCATCGATGCTGTTGCAAGCAATGGAACCGCATTGCACTTCAACAATGAAATTATCGTATGGATTTAATTGCACATGTTGCAAAACATTGCATCAGCATGATGTAGAATAGGTAAATCGGGATCTAACATTTCTTCGATAACAGTACGCATAACATCTTCGAAAACCACAATATCGTCCTTTCCGAATCGATTGACACCGCCAACAGCAACCACACAAGCCTCATCGCCACCTTTCAAAGGATAAATAGCAGATTGAACGTGCGTTTCGGAATAATCTTTGGCAAAAAGCAATGCCCAGGAATAAGCAAGCAATTGCATCGCTTTGGGTTTTTCACGTAATTTTTGCACATCTTTTAAAACCACATCACCAACATTAAAACTTCCGGTTTTATAATCAATTACGCGAAGTACTCTGTTGCAACGATCAATGCGGTCGGCCTTTCCTTTTATCGCAAAATTTACCGGTCCAAATCGTGTTTCGAAGGTTTTTGTGGTATGCAAAACTTCTTCGAGGTTGACAATCTCAATCGTGTTCTCCACGACCGATTCTTTTTCGGTAGTATAAAATCCACGCAGAAATTTATCGGCAACTTGTCCGATAAGGTAATACGTTCCCTGTTCCGCATTCGATTTCCCAACTTCATCTGCCAAAACCTCTTTTAACAAGGAAGGCATCTCCTTTTCCATTTGGACGATATCGTTTTTGCCTAATTTTTTTCCTTTGAATTTTTCGTATTGCAGTTCGAGCACTTTGTGGATCACATTTCCTGCAATGGCAATATCCGACACATCATCAAGCTCTTCTTTTTCCTTCAGACCAAGGACATATTTGTAATAATAATCCATCGGACAAGTCAGCCAAGTATTCAATGCTGATGGAGAAATTCCCCGCTCTAAATGTTCACGGATACGTGCAATGATGGCTTCTGTTTTTTTCACACCATGTTGCATATCGGAGGCGGATAAGTTCAAACGAACGGTGACTTCCTCGACATGAACTTTAGGATTGATGCGCGGTAATTCCTCTTGAAT
>JBIKKU010000340.1:0-3544 GCA_044360245.1 Flavobacteriales bacterium
CCAATGCGAGCAATGCACAAGCTCCTGTTGTTACCATCAATTACTCGACGATCAATAACAACACAGCACAATCGGGTGGTGGAATTTATGTCGGAGATGATTGTGTGTTAACCATCACCAAATCTTGTGCAAGTGGAAATACATCTACAGCTTCTGCCGGTTCAGATGGAGGTGGAGGTTTGCACATCCAAAGTGGTACCATTTCATTAAACGAAATGATTGTAGAAAACAATACCGCTACACAATACGGAGGTGGAATTTTTATTCGTCATGGTTATACCGGAACGAGAAATTTTTCACTGAGCAATTCCATCATTCGCAACAACAATGCTACCGATGGTGGAGGTGTGTATGTCGCCAATCGTTACTTAGCCACATTTACCAATTGTTTGTTTTACGAAAACACTGCAAGCGATGAAGGTGGTGCCTTGTGTATTTACGATTCAGATGTCACCATGACCGCAACATTGAAACTTGTAAACTGTACAGTTGCAGATAATACGACAACCAGTGCAACGGCATCGGATATCGGTGGTGTAGATGTAAAAGGTGCAGCAGATGCGAAAATTTACAATTCCATTTTTCGCAGCAATACACATATGGATATCGATGGTGGAATTGGTCCAAATCCAACTGTCGGAAATTGCATGTACCAAACTGTAGGAACCATTACCAATGCCGGATCGAATCAAGTTGGAACAAATCCATTGTTTGTCAATCAGGCAGGTAACGATTACCGCTTGCAAAGCACATCAACAGCCATTAATGCAGGTGCAAGCGCAGTGGTTGGGTTAACGATTCCTACCACAGACCATGTTGGAACTTCACGCACAGGAAATCCGGATATCGGTTGTTATGAATCAGGTGCATTGTATCCTTATGTTGTCAATGCATGTTCTGCAAATCCATGTACTCCGATTGTTTCCGTGAGCATCACCAATGTTACGTGTATGTCCGGAAATAACGGTGCATTATCGGCATCAATCACCGGTGGAGGTTGCGGTACAGGAGATACGTATTCATGGACCAATGGTTCGGGAACTGTAGTGGGCACAACAGCAAGCATTAGCGGACTCACTGCAGGAACATACACACTTACCATTACCACCGCAGTGGGAGCATTTGTATTTGGTCCATATACCGTTACGGAACCAAATATCACACTTTCCATGAGTGGCATTGTTTCTCCGGTTTGCGTCAATGCTCCATCCTTCACCATCACAGGTAACATGGCACCATCAGGTTTAATTACCGGAACAGGAATTACCAATCAGGTAAATGGAACTGCCACTTTCAATCCTGAGGGAGCGGGTGTTGGTGGTCCATACAACATCACGTATTTCTATACCTACAATACCGTTTGTACAACATCAGTTGTTGAAACCATAACTGTAATTGCTGCACCAACTGCAGATGCAGGAAATGCAAGTACCAACATTTGTGCAGGTGCAAATGTTTCCATTGGCGGTTCACCTTCAGGAACGGGTGGCACAGGAACATTAACTTATGGATGGACTCCATCTTCAGGTTTATCTTCTACTTCAAATGCAAATCCAACAGCTCAACCTTCTTCCACACAAACCTACCAACTCACGGTTAGTGATGTAAATGGATGTCAGGATACCGATACCATTCGCGTTATCGTCAATGCGAATCCGGTTGCTGATGCAGGTGCAAGTTCGCAAACCATTTGTGCAGGATCTTCTGCTTCACTTGGAGGAAGTCCTTCAGGAAGTGGTGGTACCGGTGCATTGTCGTATGCATGGACGCCTTCAGGAAGTTTGAACAATCCCACCAATGCAAATCCTTCAGCTTCTCCAACATCAACTACAACCTACACACTCACCGTTACAGATGCTTTGAATTGTTCTGCAACAGATAACATTACCGTAAATGTAAATGCACTTCCGGTAATTGATGCGAGTTTGCAATCCATTACGCAAACAACGTGCAACAGCAGCAATGGTGCTATCAATGGCATTACAGCCGGTGGTGCTCCTGTCATTGCTTATTCATGGTCGAATGGAACAAGCGTTGTAGCTAGCAATGCCAACCTTACAAATGTTCCCTCAGGAACTTATACGCTTACTGTTACCGATGGAAACAATTGTCAGGCAACTTATGGTCCGGTTGGTATTAGTGATATCGGTGGTCCGGTGATTAATGTTTCCGGAATTGTTTTGCAATCGGATACCTGCGGTCATAGTGCCGGTTCTATTACGGGAATTACTGTTTCAGGAGGTTCGGGATCATACAACTATGAGTGGTCATCTGCTTCTACAGTTGTTGGTTCTGCATTAAACTTAATTGATGTACCTGCAGGAAATTATGTACTTGTGGTAAGTGATGCCTCCGGGTGTGCTACAACCAGCGGACCATTCACGGTTAACGAAGTTAGCGGACCAAATCTTGATCTTTCCGGATTTACATTTTCAGCAGATACTTGCGGACAATCTTCAGGATCTTTTTCCGGAATTGTTTTAAGTGCCGGAACGAATCCAATCGTAATTGAATGGTCGGATGGAAGCACAGTAGTTTCTTCATCTTTAAATCCTTCAGGTTTATCAGATGGCACTTACAATTTATTGGTAACAGATGCCAGAGGATGTACTGCCTCTGCAGGTCCATATACGATAAACGCCGTAGATGGTCCATCACTTTCAGAAAGCGCTGCTGTGGCTAGTCCGGAGCATTGTGGTCAGGCCGATGGTTCACTTTCGGGATATCAGTTGAGTGGTGGAAATGGAAATGTGGATGTTGCTTGGTACAATGGTGCAACATTGGTTTCAAATAACCTTGATGTAAATAATCTATCGGCCGGAAATTATGTATTGGTGATAAGTGATGCAGCAGGTTGTGCCGACACTTCTTCGGTTGCTGTAGTGGCAAGTGTTTCCGGACCTGTCACGGATGCTTCTGCAGCGGTTGTTGGTGATGAAATTTGTGGAAGTTCAAACGGTAGCGTAACAGGAGTTACAGTGAGCGGTGGTTCTCCTGCGTATGTGTTTTCATGGACCAACGGTTCAACGGTTGTATCTACTTCACAAGATTTGACAGGAGTTCCCGGTGGTTCTTATTTTCTGATTGTCACCGATGCTTTTGGTTGTTCCGATTCAACTTCGGTGTTTGTGTTGAACAGCAGTGATGGATTGGTGGTTGATGCCGGTGGAATGTCGGTGAGTGGTGAAGCCTGCGGACTTCAAAACGGTAGTGTGAGTGGCGTGGTCATTTCTTCAGGAAATCCTCCATACGCAACAGTTTGGTACAATGGCGCAACTGTTGTTGGCAATGCTCTGGATTTGACCAACGTTCCTTCCGGAAATTACACGCTTGTCATTACCGATGCCAATACCTGTGCCGATACGGTTGATGTCGTAATTAATGATTTGGCCTCTCCGCAAATTGATTCCGTAAATGCATCTGTATTGGATGAAACCTGCAATGAAGGAAATGGTGCGGTAAACGGAGTGCTTGTGAATGGCGGTTCAGGTACGATTGAAGTTTCCTGGTACAATGGAACGAATCAATTGATTTCAAACTCACT
>JBIKKU010000176.1:0-6559 GCA_044360245.1 Flavobacteriales bacterium
TCTTTATTCGAAGCCAGTTCCAGAAAATAAATATCGTTGTTGCGGGTGAATGCAATTTTTTTTCCATCGGGTGAAAACTCCGCCAGCATTTGTTTTCCAAGTTTTGGATCGGCAAGCGGACGAGTAGTTTTTGTTTTTAAATCGAATACAAAAAAGAAGGCTTTGTAAGATCTGCGGTAGATGTATTCTATTTCAGTTGCAATGAGCATTTGTGTTTCATCGGCATTGAAGTAATAATCTTCAATTTTGATGGGTTCACCATCTACTTTTACCTCTGACGATGCAACAATGGTTCCCGCAAAACTGAAGTCCTTGTATTTGTGTTTTACCACCGTTGGACCATTTTCCGAATCTTGCAAAAAAGTAAAATGTTCTCCATCGTTCATGGATTGCACATCATTGATGTCCTTGGAAGCGAATGTTCTCGATGCCCAAATGAGTTCGTTGGTCAATTCTCTTTGTGCGAGTCCAGGCAAAGCAATAAGGATGCTCAGAAAAATTATGAGTTGTTTTTTCATGGTAGTTTATCTGAAACGAAAATAGCCAAAAATCATGCCCTTGCTTAACCGTTCATCATAAAAGCAGGTGTTGGCACTGAGGTAATTAGCTTTATATTTACCGCATGAGAACCTTGTTTTTGCTTGTCATGCTGGTCACAGCCTTTGCTTCAGGTGTTAGTGCTCAGGAAAAATCCACTGTTTTCGGGAAGCCGGATGTATACGGTGCAATGAACTTCAACTTGAATTTCAATTTTAAGGATTTCATGATTGATTTTGGAGGAGGCCTATACGATATGCGCAATCAGTGGGGCGCGTCATTAAACTTATCCATGCGACCTTATTTCAAAAAAGTGCTAATCAAGGAAGGCGCAAATGAAATCAATCAGTATTTCGAAAAGAAATTTATGCTTTCACTGGATCTTGAAAAACGTTTGGGTAACCTTCAAATAGGCGAGGGCGTGAACATGCGCGTATTGCTTGGTGTGCGTTCCGGATGGGTTTTCGGGAATTACCGTGGCTTGGAAAAATCACCTGACAAATATTTTACACTATCTCCATTGGCCGGATTTTCCATTGATTTAGAAGATATGGCATTCTTTCGTTTTGGGTATTGTTATTTCGACAACCACAACATCAACATTCCGAATAATAGAGTTTTTCTGGGTTTCACCATTTTGATTTAAGCTCCATGAAATATTTCTTCTTCCTGTTTTCCATTCTTGTGCTGGCCTCTTGTAACAAAGGCGACCAATGCGATCCAAGTTTGTATTGCAATACAACACGCATGGATTCGGCTTTTGTCAATGTTACCGTAAGCTACAGTACAAACAACAATACACCTGTCCCCATTGCCGTGTATTACGAGGACATTGAAGACAATTTATTGGTGCTACGAGATACCTTATATCAAGACCGTGTTTCGTATTATTTGAAAGCAGATGAGCGTTATTCCGTTAAAGCAGTTTATTCCATTCCCGGAGGAACAATTAATGCGTATGATGGCGGAAAATTAAGGGTAACGAGTTTTACCAATTGCAACGACCGCTGTTATGAAGCACCTGATTTGGACCTTGATTTAACACTCCTGGATTAATGTTGCAGGTTCGATCACTTTCGTTTGCTTACGCTTCTTCGGCAGTTCCTGTATTGCAGGAAATTTCCTTTTCCATGCGGAAAGGTGAAGTGTTGGGCTTGGCAGGAAAAAGCGGAAGTGGAAAATCAACCTTATTGCGCCTGATCAGAGGAGAGTTAGATGCCAATGTCGGAGAAGTACTTTACAAAGGTGAAAAAGTTCGCGGACCTTCATTGGAGCTTATTCCGGGGCATCCCAAAATGCGCATGATTGCCCAACAATTTAAATTGATGCCCGATCACACTGTACGTGAAAATATCCTTCATCAGTTGTTGGCTTTTCGCTCCGATTTTAAAAAAGAAAAAACCGATCAGTTGCTGGATCTTACCGGACTATCATTGCATCAACACCGCAAACCGCATGAACTTTCGGGTGGTCAGCAACAATTGCTTGCGATTTGCAGAGCCTTGGCAGAAGAACCGGAATTGTTATTGCTTGATGAACCCTTTGCTCATTTGGATGCCAATACCAAAAGCGAAATTCACGGGTACCTTTTAAATCTCTTGAAAATACTGGATTTTTCAATGATTGTCGTGTCGCACGATGCACATGATTTACTCGAAATTTCCGACCGAATATTGGTGATGAAAGATGGAAAACTGATTCAATCTGGATCGCCTGAAGCTATTTTTTTTCGTCCCGAAACTGCCTATACAGCCGGCTTATTTGGTGCTTGCAACGAAATTGTAGTGGATAAGACGCGAACATTTATTCGTCCCGGACAAATCAAATTGGTATCATCTTCAAAAGCGAAATTCTCCGGAAAGCTCAGGGAAATCAGGTTTTTTGGAGAATATTATGAGTTGACGGTCACTAATGGACGGAAAAAAATCCTTGTGCATGTGCTGCAAAATAAATGGGAAAAGGGAGATGAATTGCATTTGTCCTGGTAATCAACTAAGCTTTTAGTTGAATTCATATTCCCTCGTCCGGTCCGGGTTTCGGGGCATCATCTTTTTTCGGATTGCGCACATCTTCCGGTAAATCATTCCGCATAAAAAGGAATAATAAACGTGAAGCTGCTATTCCCATGCCGAGTGAAATTCCCATTCCGTAAATGCTTTCATTGAGGGTAAAGGGACCTCGAAGTGCCTTACCGCAATAATGGGCAAAACCTAACCATACCAGATAAAAAATTGGAATAACAACCAATCCCCCGATAAGGGTCCATGGCCAAACATTTAATTTTCGGCGTTTACGGTATTGGTAGAAATATTGTCCGCAGATTAATGTTACCAGCAACAAGAGCATTCCCAAAGTTAAATTTCCGGAGTCATCCTGTAAACAATTTATGGCGTAGATGATATATACGGTTGATTATGAGTGGTTTTGATTGTTGTCGCGGTGGAAAAACTTTTTTTGATTTTCCTCCTTCAAACCTTACATTTGGCTACCAAAACAAAAAACATGAATCTTCACGAATACCAGGGAAAGGAGATCCTTTCAAAGTACGGAGTAGCCATTCAACGTGGCATTCTGGCGCACACTCCGGAGGAAGCTGTAGAAGCAGGTAAACTGTTGGCAACCCAAACCGGAACAAAATTTTTCGTTGTGAAAGCTCAGATCCACGCAGGTGGTCGCGGTAAAGGCGGTGGGGTTAAAGTAGCGAAGAATCTTGATGAATTGCGCGAAAAGGCTACTGCCATCATTGGTATGGATTTGATTACACCTCAAACTCCTCCTACCGGAAAGCGTGTACATAAAGTGTTGATTGCTGAGGATGTTTATTATCCCGGTCCAAGCGAACACAAAGAATTTTACATGTCCATTTTGCTCGACCGTGCTAAAGGTCGTCACGTTGTGATGTATTCTCCTGCAGGTGGTATGGACATCGAACAAGTTGCCGAAGAAACTCCGCACCTCATTTTCAAAGAAGAAATTGATCCGCGTGTTGGTTTGCAAGCATTCCAATGCCGTCGTGTTGCGTTTAACCTCGGGGTTAGCGGACAAGCCTTCAAAGAAATGGTGAAGTTTGTGGATGCGCTTTACAAAGCCTTCCTCGGATGCGATGCTTCTATGTTTGAAATCAATCCGGTTTTCAAAACTGCTGATGATAAAATTATTGCTGTTGATGCGAAAGTAACGCTCGACGATAACGCATTGTTCCGTCACCCGAACCTTGCTGAAATGCGCGATACTACTGAGGAAGATCCTACAGAAGTAGAAGCAGGAAGCTACGATTTGAACTATGTGAAACTCGACGGTAACGTTGGTTGTATGGTAAATGGTGCAGGTCTTGCGATGGCTACCATGGACATCATCAAACTTTCCGGCGGTGAGCCTGCCAACTTCCTCGACGTAGGAGGAACTGCAAATGCACAACGCGTTGAAAATGCATTCCGTATTATCCTTAAGGATACCAATGTAAAAGCCATTCTGGTTAATATTTTTGGTGGAATTGTACGTTGCGACCGTGTTGCGCAAGGTATCGTGGATGCTTACAAAAACATTGGCGACATCAAAGTTCCTATCATTGTGCGTCTGCAAGGAACCAATGCTACAGAAGCGAAAAAACTCATTGAAGACAGCGGATTAAAAGTTCACTCTGTTATTCAGTTGAAAGACGCTGCTGCAAAAGTGAAAGAAGTACTCGCTTAATTGAGACACTCATAGAACAATTGTTCTGAAATTATATTAAACCCTGAATGCGAATGTGTTCAGGGTTTCTTTTTTAATAAGGTTTTCGGGCGATTTAAACGCTTATCTCTTTCCGGTCTTCTTCCCCTTCGGGTGATTTCCT
The DNA here is from genome assembly GCA_044360245.1 of Flavobacteriales bacterium. GTDB lineage: Bacteria > Bacteroidota > Bacteroidia > Flavobacteriales_D > UBA2798 > UBA2798. The sequence continues at coordinate 4,373 of JBIKKU010000176.1, forward strand.
ATCTTTGCGCAAAATTCGTGTTATGCAGCTCCTCGACGGAAAAAAAACTTCGGAAGAAATTAAATTAGAAATCAAGCAAGAAGTGGATGAAATCCGCAAACGCGGAGGGAAGATTCCGCATTTGGCCGCGATTTTGGTAGGGAACAATGGCGCAAGCATGACTTATGTCAATTCTAAAATTAAAGATTGCGAAGAAGTGGGATTCAAATCGTCCTTAATCAAACTGTCCGATACGGTTTCCGAAAAAGAATTGATTAAAAAAATCAAGGAACTCAATACTGATGAAGATGTAGATGGATTCATCGTGCAGCTTCCTTTACCGCAACATATTGATGAGAAAAAAATCATCAAAGCCATTAAGCCCGAAAAAGATGTGGATGGATTTCATCCCGAAAATGTGGGACGCATGGCCTTGAATTTACCCGGATTTCTTCCTGCAACACCTTACGGAATCATTCAATTGTTGCAACGATACAACGTAGATACCACCGGAAAACATTGCGTGGTAGTTGGCAGAAGTCATATCGTGGGATTGCCGATGAGTATTCTCATGGGACGAAATGCTTATCCCGGAAACAGCACCGTTACGCTTACACATAGTCGCACGGTTAATTTCAAAGAGATTTGCCGCTCTGCTGATATTTTAATTGTGGCTTTAGGAAAACCCAACCACATTACCGCCGATATGGTTAAAGATGGTGCAGTGATTGTGGATGTTGGAATTACGCGTGTTCCGGACACAACAAAAAAGGCAGGTTACCGCATTGTTGGTGATGTTAAGTTTGATGAAGTTGCACCAAAATGTTTGTTTATTACGCCGGTTCCGGGTGGAGTAGGACCGATGACACGTGCGTCACTTTTGAAAAATACCTTATTGGCGTCTAAAAAATAATTGAAAACAGAAGAAAGAAAAAGAGGCTACCATTTGGTAGCCTCTTTTTTTTTAAAGTGAAAAACGCAATGTGCCATAGAAACCGCGACCTCTCGTGCGGAACCCATTGATTTCGTTGTAGCGTGTATCTAAAATATTTTCGGCTTTAAATACAAATGTCATCCAAGGAAATGCCTTCCACTGCAGGTTAAAATCAAACACCGTGTACTCCTTTACCAGTGCAGTGTTGAGGGAACCGAATGGACCATTGTTCGAATCGTAAAAAACATCGTATCGTGCTCCGGCCATGCGTGTGGTAAATGCAAATAAAAGTTTTTCGTTAGGTGTATAGCTAAGCGTTACTTTTCCTGCACTTGGGCGACGTGGTAGATTGATGATGGTGGCTGTTTCGGTTAGGAATTGTCCATTGGTATACAATTGCGCTGTGTTGCCCTCCAAATGGGTAAGATCGGCTTTGTTGGGATCGTATTCCATTCGTCCGGAAATGATGCTGAGGTGCGCGTCAATAGCAAGGGATTTGGACAATTGTGAACGAATTCCGATTTCCATTCCGTTGTTGATGAGTTTACCTGCATTGATGTATGCGTCTCCGCGATAGTCCATGTAATCAAGGGTGTCAATCCCTACAGTTCCATCCCAGATGTATACATATTCAATGATGTTGTCGATGGTGTTTGAAAAAACAGAGAAATTAATTTGTGTGTTTTTTCCGAGGTTATGACGGTAACCAAATTCGAGTGACTGCGCTTTTTCAGGAGTCAGCAAAGGATTTCCGCGTGTTATTCCTGAAGTCCAATCGGCATCGGGTGCGTACAATTGGTATAAACTTGGAGCATTAAATCCGGTGGAGAACGAAAAGAACAATAAACCGTTTTCGCTGGTTTTTAAAGATGGATTGATTTGCCAGGTAAGGTAATCTCCAAAAATGGAGTTATGGTTGAATCGCGCGCCGGCATTGATGTGCAGACCATTCAGTTTTTCGGAAATTTTACCGGCATCCAATTCCAATGCTGCAAAACCGAAATACGTGTTCTGATTTAAATCCATGGTGTCCAAATCGGATTCGCTTTCCCATCCGGCCCAATAGGTATAGGAAGTGTTGTTCATGGTTTCACCATACATTCCTCCTCCGAATACAATTGAAAACGCATGCTTTACAAAACTGATTTGCAATTCGTGATTTTGGTTGCTGCCATCAAAAGTGGATTTGGAATAGGTTTGGTCGTAAGTGCCCGCAGCATCAACAACCGAAGAATCGTTTAATGCGATACGCTGTAAGGCCGTGTATCCTCCGT
>JBIKKU010000199.1:0-6132 GCA_044360245.1 Flavobacteriales bacterium
AATACGGTATTCAGCTCCTCCCAAAAACATAACACGATCGAATTGAAGCGTGTAATTGTCGTCATCAGTATATGCTGAACGATCGATATCTGCTAGTTGTGATGCACTGCGTAATCCGAACCAGGCGTCAAGATTTTTTCCTCTGTATCCTGCCTTTAAGGAAAGATCAGTTTTTTGAAAATCATCTTTGTCGCGCACATTATAGGTCGCAGGATTTGTAACGGTGTCTTCCGTGGCATCAATACCGTTGATGTTTTGCATGAAGGCAGAACCATTGATGTAGAATCCTGATTTCAAAGTGTAATTGGCAAAGGCTTGAAATCCAAACATACTACCGCCCGGAGCGAATGATCCACCATTTAATTCTGCATTTCCCGACATTCCGGTTTTTGCATTTTTTTGGGTTATGATGTTGATTACACCTCCAATGGCAGATGATCCATACATGGTACTGTGCGCTCCTCTAACAATTTCAATACGGTCTACATTCGATAAAGAAAGTTCTGTGAGATCAACGGCATTGTTCACGTTCGAAGGATCGGTGATGCGCACGCCATCAATCATGATTACCGTATGATTGCTGTTTGTTCCACGCATGAAAAGTGTTTGCACGGATCCTACATTTTGATCAGCACCCACTACGTAAATACCCTCCTGCATGGAAAGCAATTCACCAACATTTTTGTAGGGGGATGATTGAATTTGTTCGGATGTAATTAAAGTCACCGAACGTGAAGCGTTTTCAGGTTGAATTTCCTGACGAGTGGCGCTAACTACAACGGTTTTCAGTTGTTGCGCCGTGTCTGATTTTGGATCAGTTTGAGCCTGGACTAAAATGGGAAGTCCGATAGCCGCGAAAAAAATAATCTCCTTTTTCATGCTTACGCATTTTTAAAATTGAACAAAGGAGTAAATGGAGGAATGACGCAGGAAGTTCTGCTTCATTTCAGTCCTTTTACCCGAGAACTTAATATCTGCAGTAGTTCAAATACGCGCGCCATATTTTTGTACTGCAGCTACGGCAGGTCTTCTGGCTCGTCCTTCGCGCACCTTCCCATCCGCAGGGCGGACAGTGGCTTGTTGAATTGCGCTGGAGTTTTCACTCCGGACTTACAGCTGCGGGAACAGCTCCCGGATTACACGGGATTCCCTTTTAATTCTGCATAAAATGAATCATGCAAAAACCAATAGCGGGTCAAATGTAAACGTTTTTAGGAAATGCTAAAGGAAAAATTTGGGAGCGATATTGTCAAATGCCTTATCTAAAGTAGGGCAAGGGATTGTTGTTACACCTTTCTGAAAACATCTGCTTTGTCGGTGGGACGGTATTTTCCGTACCATACAAAATCTTTGAGCAAGGCATCTTTCGGATTTATTTTTTCCAAGGGGAAAAATTCTCCTTTTGGTTCAGTTAGAAAATGGACACGTTCAAGTTTTTTTTCGCCGATGTAAATCACAATATCGCTGCATTCAATTTTATTCATGCCCATCGGTTTCTTTCCTTCTTCACCGGCATAATATATGGCTTGACCGTTACCGAAAATATAAACTTTATCAATTTTATCTCCCTTAAAAGTAGCGAGCATTTTTCTTCCTTTAATCTGGTTATATCCTACGGTATCTGCGGAAGAAGCAATAAAACAATTGTCAAACAATTCAACCTTATCGATTTTTTTACCGGCGATTTTGATTTCCATTTTTTCTGCCGAAAGTTGGTTGGCCTCATGCCATAAAACAGGTTTGCCCCACAAATGAAGAATACTATCCTGTTCATTAAAACTGATGGAGTCGCATTTTCCTTGTATGTTGGATTTGTAAAAACGCACATGATGGTAAGCACGTACCAATTGTTTATCGGTTTTTACATCCTTTTCGCCACGCAGTGTATCAGCATGCAAATACAAAGAGTCTTTTTCGAAAATCCTTGTCATTAGAGCATTTCCGGTGATCAGTGATTTTTTGTTTGTTTCGTCGAACCAACCATAGGTGCCCGAAAGTATCATGTCGTTTAACGTGTCTTCTGCAGTGAACGGTCCTCGTGCAAGTCCAATGCCTTTTAAACGATCGTATTCAATGGTGTCTCCACGCAAAGTGTTTTCCACATTGCTCATGTAAACCTCTTTTAAGAATTGCGATTTTTCTGTTCGTGTATTGTAAAAACCTCCTTTGCAAAACACAATATTTTGTTTGTCGCGGAAAACGGTACTTCCCATGAAGTAGGCTGTTTCCGTGATGGTGTGGTAACGCAGAGTGTCTGTGGTCATGGTGTATTCCGGACTTTTCAGAAATACACTGTCGCTGAAAAAAATGTCTTTGGTTTTGGAGTGGTATTCTCCTTTTTTGCTTGTTAGGGTGTTTTGATTTTTTACCGAACGAACCGTTCCTCCTGTGGTGTATCTGCCTATTCCGAGTTTGGTGTCGAATTCAATGGAGTCGGTTTCCATGGTCATGTCTTGTTCTACCATGCGAATATGTCCACGCAATTTTCCGTATTTGGCATTGCCGTCAAAAAACAACGAATCGCCATACACATTGAGTGAATCGCCTTCTTTCATGTGTACGTGACCAAATGCGTAAAGGACATTGCGTTGCTGGTAATACCAGGCACTGTCGCAGTACATCATAGTCGATTCATGTTTTACAATTACGTTGCCTAAAATACGTTCCGGCTTAATTTTTTTTTGTGGGGAATTTACAGGTGACATGTCGCGCACAACACGATCTGCATTGAGGATTTCAATGGGACTCGATTTGGTATTTGCCGGGGGATTTTTTTTCTGCGCAAAGGCAACAGAAGAAAAAATCAAGAGCAACAGAACTATGTGAAGAATCGATTTCACGCGGATTACAAACGAAATTCAGTCAGAATTATTTTGCAAACATACAGCATAAGATGTACCAAAAGAAAAAGTCCCGCCGATGGGGCAGGACTTTCTCTTGAAGATGAACTTATTTACCGAGTTTGACGCGGAGGCCTTTGTCGATTTCATTCAGGAAGTCTTCGGTGTAAAGGTATTGACCCGGAGCAACTTTATCGCCGTAAATACAAACAGCGAGGTCCTTGGTCATTTTACCTGCTTCTACTGTTTCAATACAAACGGTTTCGAGCGCTTTACAGAAGTCAATCAATTCCTGATTGTTGTCTTTTTTACCGCGGAAGGCAAGACCTTGTGTCCAGGCAAAAATGGATGCAATCGGATTGGTTGAAGTTGGTTTTCCTTCTTGGTGCATGCGGAAGTGACGTGTAACGGTTCCGTGAGCTGCTTCTGCTTCCATTGTTTCACCATCTGGGGTAATGAGCGCAGAGGTCATTAAACCAAGTGATCCAAAACCTTGTGCAACGCTGTCGGATTGTACATCGCCGTCGTAGTTTTTGCAAGCCCATACGAAACCACCGTTCCATTTCATGGCAGAGGCTACCATGTCGTCGATAAGGCGGTGTTCATATACGATGCCTGCTGCAATGAATTTTGCTTTGAATTCAGCTTCGTAGATCTCCTGGAAAACATCTTTGAAACGACCATCGTATTTTTTTAGAATGGTGTTTTTGGTAGAGAGGTACAAAGGCCATTTTTTGAAAAGTGCCTGATTGAAACATGCACGTGCAAAACCACGAATAGATTCGTCGGTGTTGTACATCGCAAGTGCAACGCCATCTCCTTTGAAGTTGTATACTTCGTGCTCAATAACGGTACCGTCTTCTCCCTCGAATTTGATGGTGAGTTTTCCTTTTCCTTTGGTCACGAAATCGGTTGCGCGGTATTGGTCTCCGAATGCATGGCGACCGATACAGATAGGTTGCGTCCAAGTGTTCACCACACGTGGAATATTTTTGATAACGATGGGTTCACGGAAAACAGTTCCATCCAGAATATTACGAATGGTTCCGTTTGGCGACTTCCACATTTGCTTGAGGTTGAATTCTTTTACACGCGCCTCATCAGGAGTAATGGTTGCGCATTTAATACCAACACCGTATTTTTTAATAGCATTAGCGGCTTCAACGGTTACTTCATCATTGGTTTTATCGCGGTATTCCACACCAAGATCATAATACTTGATATCAATGTCCAGGTAAGGAAGAATAAGTTTGTCTTTGATGAATTTCCAAATGATTCGGGTCATTTCATCACCGTCGAGTTCCACAACGGGATTTGCTACTTTGATTTTGCTCATAATTGATTTGTGTTTGGTGAAGCGCCGTAAATTTAACGGGAATACAGGACCGTGCGCTGCATTGTGGAAAAAAATGGAGAAAATACTAGTCGTGCGGACGGTAACGGTTGCTCAAGCTGGCAATCATCATTACCACCAGCACAAATGCGAAACTGAATCCAAACCATGCCCAGGCCGACATTCCGTACCATATAGGCGGAACTTCAGAAACCACCAATAGTGCAGAACCCACCATGAAAGAAGCAATCAGTATGGTGAGTACCATTTGGCGGGTCACCCTTTCCACGGTGTAAATCATGGGGTCGACTCCGCGGTGATTCAAATCGACTTTAATTTGCCCGTTTTTAGCCATTTTCATGAACTGACGCAGGTCGTTGGGGAAATCTTCCATGTAGGACCCAAATTCGGTCGCAAAATTCCACAATCGCTTGCCAATGGACGTGATGCCATGGTCTTTTTTGATCATGTTGATGATGTAGGGTCTTACTTCATCCGTTAGGGATAATTCCGGGTCGAGTTTGCGCACAATACCTTCTACCGAAACCATCGCACGGGTGAGTAAAAAGAAATGCGCGGGAACTTTGAGTTCGTGCTTGATGATGATGTCTTTTAAATCGAGCAGAATTTCTGAAATGTTGTCTTGATACTTCTCGGTAACACTGTATTTTCCTACGAATTCATGCACATCAAATTCGAGCTGACGTGAATCGTTAATGAGGGTGATATCGCCTAAAAAGTGAATGTACTTGATGATGCGTTTGATGTTTCCGTCTTCAATGGCAAGAATCAGATTGCCCAGATTTTCCATATCCCTGCGCATGATGGACCCCATCATTCCAAAATCGAGGTAGGCCACACGGTTGTTGTCCATGGCCATTAAATTCCCTGCATGAGGATCGGCATGAAAGAATCCGTATTCAAACAATTGCTGATAAAAACTATTGATGGCTCTTTTGGCAATAATTTTTCTATCGAGTCCTTTTTCCAACATCTTTTCGGTGTCGTTGATTTTGAATCCGAAAATGAAATCTTGGGTGATGACTTTGGCAGAAGAGAGCTCTTTGTAATAATTCGGGACAAAAATATCGGGATCGTTTCTGAACTGATGTTTGAAGCGCTGCAAGTTCCAGGATTCATGAATGAAATCCAACTCTTTTTGAATGGAGTCAGCAAAATTGTCGACCAATCCCACCGCATCAAAACTCCTTAACGAAGGAATGCGACGACTAAGCATTTCGGCCATATCGCGCATGATTTTGATGTCTTCAATAATGATTTGTTTGATGTTCGGTCGCTGCACTTTTACCGCTACAATCGTTCCATCGTGCAAAATGGCTTTATGCACTTGAGCCATGGAGGCAGAGGCAATGGGTTTCGGATCGAATTCTTTGTATAAATCGCGAATCGGCTTACCGAATTCCTTGAGCAAAATTTCTTCCACATCCTTGTAAGGAAAAGGAGGAACGGAGTCTTGCAGTTTCTGCAATTCCATGATTAGTGCCTCGGGCAATAAATCCGGACGATTGCTGATGATTTGTCCGAATTTGACATAAGTAGGCCCAAGGTCTTCGCAGACCATGCGCATTTTCTCCCACTTGTTAAGGTTAACGGCTCGCTTAAATCGTTGTTTGGAAATGATTTTGCGAATCAGCGGGAAACGGTGGTTTTCTTCCAGATACGCTACATAGTCGTCGAATCCGTACCGCAGCAATACCGATAGAATCTTGTTGTAGCGACGAATGTGTTTGAGCTGTCGGAAGAAAAAACCAATCATATGATGGTAAGCTTATTTGAATTTAGCCTCCAATTCGGAAATTCGTTTTTTTAGCGCTTCAATTTCTTCCTTGGTTGCAAGATGCAAGGTATCGTAAATTTCTTTACTAACGTTTTCGATTTTTCCTTCGATATCTTCCTTTACTTCTTTGCTTCGCTGAATCAATTCGTTAATCATTTTTT
>JBIKKU010000341.1:0-3529 GCA_044360245.1 Flavobacteriales bacterium
GACAGTATTCAGTATGCGAAACGCATTCAGGATGCCATCTTACCTCCGAAAAGGTATATGATGAAGCATTTTCCGGACTCGTTCATTTTATACAAACCAAAAGATATTGTTGCAGGTGATTTTTATTTTTTCGAAACCTTCGATGATTATGCCTTCATAGCAGCTGCGGATTGTACCGGTCACGGGGTTCCCGGCGCCATGGTTAGTGTGGTTTGCTCCAATGCTTTGAACAGGGTGATAAAAGAATTTCAGTTAACCGATCCGGGTTTGATTTTGGACAAGGTGCGCGATATTGTCATCGAGACTTTTTCACAAAACGAAAAACACGCAGGTGAACACCATGATTTTGTGCGCGACGGAATGGATATTTCATTGGCTGTAATCCACACCAAGACCAATGAACTCAAATGGGCAGGGGCCAATAATGGATTGTACTTGCTTCGCGATTCAGAACAATTGTTGGATGATTTTGAGAACATCAGGGTTTACGATCTCCCCGAAGATATGGATGAAGAGAAAGATATTTTAATGGCTGAGCTTGAACCCAACAAACAACCCATTGGAAATTTTATCCATCGAGAGCCGTTTCGTACCATTAAGGTGAATTTGCAAAAAGGAGACTGTGTGTATTTGTTTACGGATGGATATCAAGATCAGTTTGGTGGAGAGCGTGGCAAAAAATTCAAGGCAGAAAACATTCGTAGAATGTTGCTGAAATTATTCCGCAAACCAATGGATCAACAATCGCTTCGTATTGAAGAAATGTTTTACCAATGGAAAGGCGACATCGAACAGATTGATGATGTTTGTTTTATGGGCATTCGCATTTAAGCCGAAACTGCTTCCGCAACCCTCGCTTTCACAAAGTACATTTTCATTTTTCCTTTGTTTTTTGCTTCCATCTCGCCACGGTATTCAAAGTCGAACAAGTCCTTGGTTTGCAAATAAACCGATTCCGAAACATTGATTGAACCGGCAACTGAGTGCTGCTCCATGCGTGCTGCTATGTTCACGGAGTCGCCCCAGACATCGTACGCAAATTTTTTCGTGCCCACCACACCGGCAACAAGCGGACCGCTATGAATGCCAATGCGCATTTGCAAAAAAGGCTGACCGGATTTTTGTTTTTCTTCTGCAACTTGTTGGACTATTTCTCTGAATTCGAATGCAGCTTGTATCATCAATGCCGCATGATTCTCTTTGGATTCAGGTATCCCCGCCACACACATGTATGCGTCGCCAATGGTTTTTATTTTTTCGATATGGTATTTGTGCATCACCTGATCGAATGCCTGGAAGTAATGATCAACGAGATGCACCAAGTCTTCAGGCGAATGTTTTTCCGAAAACTTGGTAAAACCTTCGAAATCGGTAAACATTACGGTTGCATTTTCGTGACGTTGCGGACGTGTTTTTCCGTGCTCTTTTAATTCATGCGCAATGGTTTCAGGAAGAATGTTCAACAACAATTTTTCCGACTTCTGTTTTTCTTCCACAATTTGTCGGTTTTTTTGACTGAGTACACGAACACCTTTACGTTTTACAATATAGGCCCATGCAACAAATACCACCAACAACAAAGAAAGGGCAGCAACGAAAAGCAAAAAGTTTCTGCGGTTTCGGTCCTCTTGTATTTGCAATTCTTTTTGATGATTGGCAATCTCCAGGTCTTTGATGGCGAGTTGCGATTTGAGTTGTTCCGTAGTAAGTGAATCAATCGCACTTTCGGCGGCTTTTATTTCGCTTTCTTTTTCAGCAATGGCAGAATCTTTTTTTACCATTTCCGATTGCGTGGAATCTACCTCGGTTTTTAGTCCGGTCACTTCCTGTTCAAGTTGTTTCGTTTTTTCGGTCGCTAATTTTTTGTACAGCGTAGAAAATTCTTTGTAATGATTTAATGCTTCTTTATAGTTCACCACATTGTCCTTCAATTCGGCAAGCTCAACATGGGCATTCATTTGCAGTTCGGTGTTTCTTTCCTTCTTGGCTAAGTCAAGTGCCGATTCAAACTTTTCGATGGCTTTCCTGTTTTTTCCTTCTGCACGCAATGTTTTTCCTTCTTTGAAAAGGTCTTTGGCCGATTGTCCATGGAGCACGGAAGTAAATAAGCAGCAGAAAAGGATGAGGGAAAAATATAGTCTGGCCATGGGTGTTGGTTCTTTGTCATGAATATACAAAGAAGTGTTTCGAAATGAGAACAAAAGGGTATTCAATTCAGGAACGGCAATGCAGATCTCTTTCGGATTTTTTAGCATTCAATCGCACGGAATAAGGCTTCCCGGATTTGTAACAAATGAGCAACATGAAATTTCTAAGCGTCTGAAATTCAGATGAAGTAATTTGTTGCAGTGTTATTCTTAATGTTCGCTTAATCCATAGGTAGTACAGTGAAAATACCTTGCTCCCAATGAAAACACATTTGATTATTTTACTTCTCCTCTTTGGTCAAGCGGTTAGTGCACAAAACAGACAAGCCAATGTGCAATTGGAGGAAGCAGCCGTTTTGTTGGACCATTCGCCGGACTCTTCTTTTGCCTTGGTAAAAATGGCCATGCGCATAGGAGAATTGTCGCAGAATGATACCATCCTGGCAAAAGGGAATCAGTTGTTGGGAAAGCTTTTTTACCGTCAAGGTGCGTTTTCTCAAGCGCTCTTGCATTACCAACAAGCCCTGGAAATAGCAGAAAAGATGGGTAATCAACGATGGCAGACGGAGTTGCACAATGCCATGGGCGATACTTATTATTACGCAAGGCAAATTGGACTAGCTGAACTCGAATTGCAAAGAGCATTATTGCTGTCGAAAGAAATTGGCGATCCTTATTTAGAGGCGAAAGCATTGACCCAGATGGGTCATTTGTTGGAAAAAAGAAATCAAGGTGATAGTGCTTTGCATTATCATTATCAGGCTTTGGAGATTTTAAAACAACCCATCGATTCAGCTTTGCATGCTGATATTTATGAAAACATAGGAAGCATTTATGAAGACCAACTGGAATTGTCGAAAGCCAATTATTGGTTTCAAAGGTCAATGCGCATTAACAAGTCTTTGCAGCGAAACGAAGAGCTGGCGGTGAATTTGAACAATCTTGGAGATGTGAATCGTAAGTCTGGTGAATTTGTACAAGCCTTGAATTACAGTAATCAGGCCCTGGCATTGTCCAAACGAATAGGAAGTCCTTATCAGCAGCGTAGTGCTTACCGCGATTTGTCAAAATTGTACCAAGACCGTGGTGATATCCTCATGTCCAAATTGTATTTGGATTCTGCATACGAAATCACCGAAAGAATTTATGCCGAAGAGGGTGCTCAACAAATTGCGCTGTTGGGTAGTTTTTATGAAATAGAACGAAAAGAAAAAGAAATCCAATTGCTAGAAAAGGGAGCGCGCATTGATAGTCTGCGCCGGTGGATTTTGTTGGTTTTTGTGGGATTGGTTTTAGTGATTGTTCTGGGACAATGGCAAAAAATCAAAACGAATAAACGCTTCATGGAGAAACAAAACCGCGTGATGGAGATGGAACAGGCA
>JBIKKU010000342.1:0-3527 GCA_044360245.1 Flavobacteriales bacterium
CCTTATTTCATTGGCGTTTTGTGATTGTTGATTCAAAATTTTTCTGTGTTTCATAAAGTTAAATTAGCACCATTCAACCCTTGGAAAAGGCCATTTGTCCTAAATCAGGCATTTTTTTTGATGTGTAAAAAATGAAAGCTTAGTTTTAAACAACCTAAACACTTGCTATGGCACCAAAAAGAAAAAGAGGTCGTCCAAAAGGTTCTAAGAACAAAACGACTGCAGCAAAAATTGTGAAAGCTCCGGGAAAACGCGGACGTCCAAAACGTGACGAAGCGGTGAAAGATTTGCTCCGCGAAATGGCGAAGGTTCAAACCAAGTTGCGTAAACTCCGCATGGATGTTGATGCGATTTATGGCAATAACCTATTGTCAAAATTATTCGGACTCGATCGTCCTGCTCGAAAAAAGAACACAAAAAAAGGAAGCGGCAAAAGAGGTCGCCCCGCAAAGCCTAAAGCTTAATTTTTTAAAATCCGGATCTCGTAGTCCGGATTTTTTTATGCCATTTCGGCCCAGGCCGACTCCAATTCGCGTTCGAGAATGCCGAAAATTTTCTTGTTGATGTCCGCCCCAATTCCTTCTGCATTGGCAGGCTCAGTATGGTCGAGGTGATGCGTGGTTAATGAAGTTACCGCATTGAACAAGCTCAATAAGTTGTGAGTTCTTCCGTGTCTTTCCAGTGCAAGTAAATTGTCGAAAGTTTTGATGTGCGAAATCATGCTGCGTTGTCCGAATCCGGCTTTTCCATGCTGACGTTGCATCATGTCGAGAACCATAAATCGGATTTCTTCTTCCAATTCTTCTGTGGCTTTCACGGTTCCAAAACCTTCCAGTTTGCGGTAAAGATCAACACGCGCCGATTCGTAATTGCGGATCTGACGTAATGCGTTTTGACGCAATTCATCTCCCTGCATTTGCTGCATAAATAGGGGTGTTACTTTTTGCGTAAAGCGGTTGCCTCTCTGCACCGGAAAATGAAAGCTTGCTAGAAATGATTTCCCGGTGCTTTCGTGAGAAGCGACCAACAGGAGATATTCCCTTACTGACTCATGGCGGATGTGTAAGTTCTCCCGGGTGTTTTTTAAAAAGAATAAAGTCTTGTTGCCGTCTGTCCATTCGCGCTCACCGGATAAAACAAAATTACCCTGACGCACTACTTCATGAGCCAAAGCTCTAAAAGGTTGAAGCATGAGTTGCTTATCCTCCTTACCGATGATTGGATGATTTGGATTGGATTTTGTCCATACATTGGTAGATCTGGAAAGTGGAAGCGCTGCGGAATTCATAACAACTGTTTTAAGTTTCTGAGACAAAATTCAAAGAGCAGCACGCAATCAAACTGCGTTCTGAAAAGTTTAGCACGCAGATAGAATGCGTTCTGATGGTGTAATGGGGAATACTTGGACTTTCAGGATAAAGGCTATTTTTGTCCAAAACCAATATGTATGACTACCCGCCAGATTGTTGAATCGTATTATCAGGCTTTCAATAAAAAAGATTATGCAAGCATGTTTGCGCTTGTTGCAGACGATGTGGTGCATGAACCTAACCAAGGAACGCCTCGACATGGTAAAGCACTCTTTGAAAAGTTTGTCGCGCACATGGATGTGTGTTACCGCGAACAACTCACCAATTTTGTGTATTACGAATCGCCCGATCAGGCAGGATATGCTGCGGTGCGTTTTGTGGTGAATGGTGTTTATTTGAAAGGAGAAGAAGGTTTACCTGTTGCGCATGGTCAATCTTATGTACTTCCTGCTGCTGCTTTTTTGGAAGTTCAAAACGGAAAAATCAAGAAGGTTTCAACTTTTTATAACCTCGAAGAATGGATCGCTCTGGTGTCGAAATAACCGGACTTCGTTTTCAATCTTATCATGGCAATGAAGCCATAGCCATTCTCGATGATCTCGCCCGTTTGCGCATTCGTGTTTTTTACGATTTTCCTTATTTGTATGAAGGCACTGTAGAATACGAACAGCAATACCTTTTGCGATATACGGCAAATAAAGAAAGTATCGTGTTCGCGGTATGGGATGCCGATCGCCTGGTTGGTGCTACAACAGGAATGCCTCTGAAATTTGAAATGGAAGAGGTGCGCAAACCATTTGAGGAAATTGGTTTAAATACGGCATCTTTTTTTTACTTCGGCGAAAGTGTTTTGCTGCATGAATATCGTGGAAAAGGAATTGGACATCTTTTTTTCGATGTGCGTGAAAAGCATGCATTATTACTGGGATACACTAATACTACCTTTTGTTCCGTTGTTCGCGATGGAAATCATTCGTTGCGTCCCTCGGTCTATACCGACAATGAAAAATTTTGGTCTGGTAGGGGATATCAAAAACGCGAAGATCTGGTGTGCAAAATGAAATGGCTCGACCGCGGAGAACTTTTGGAGACTGAAAAATCACTTGTTTATTTTATCAAAACATGGTTGTAAAAATTGCATTAGCCAATTATCCGATTTCCCGGTTTTCTTCACTGAACCAATGGGAACAACATGTGAAGAAAGAGGTTCATGATGCGGTTTCAAATGGTGCTAAAATACTGGTGTTTCCGGAGTATGGTTCTATGGAGTTGACTTCGCTTTTTGAGGATTCGATGCAAAAGAATTTGCATTTACAGATTCAGGAAATGCAAGGATTACTTGATGCATTTTGTTCGCTCTTTCGAAACCTGGCCAAGGAATGTAATGTTGTAATTATTGCTCCGAGTTTTCCCGTTTCAATTTCAGGACGAACGGTCAATCGTGCATTTGTTTTTGGTCCACGCGGAGAGGGATACCAAGATAAATGGAACATGACGCGTTTTGAAGATGAAGAGTGGCAGATACAGTCGCCCGAGCAAAGAATCCTGACTGTTTTCGAAAGTGAGTTTGGAATCTTCGGAATTCAGATTTGTTACGATATAGAATTTCCGGGTGCTTCTGCAGTGTTGGCCCAATCGGGCTGCCAATTGATTCTTGTGCCATCATGTACCGAAACCATTAGAGGTGCAACTCGCGTGCATGTTGGAGCAAGAGCAAGAGCACTTGAACAACAAATCTATGTTGGAGTTAGTCAGACTTGCGGTGATGCCCTGTGGTCGCCTGCTGTGGATGTGAATTATGGATATACAGCCATGTATGCTAGTCCGGATAAATTGTTCCCGGAACTAGGTATTGTCTCCATTGGGAATGCTCAGGAAATTTCCTGGTTTTACACGGAGGTAGATTTTGATTTGGTTGAAGAAATCAGAAAAAGCGGACAAGTTTTGAATTTCAGAGATTATCAAAAATCTGAAACAAAATTAGAACTATTGGTGGTTTCGGTTCGGGTTTAATTATTCATGCGTCACCATAAAAGATATGGTTTTCACTTTCGTTCCGTAGGTCAAACGTAGAAAATAATTTCCTGCTTCGAGTTGATGTGTGTCAATCGTAAATTGATTGCTTTGTTGCATGAGATTTTCAATAGAAACAATTCTTCCGGTTACGTCAAAACATTCGAGTGATTCCACATTTATATTTCCGTCGAATCGTATGTT
>JBIKKU010000343.1:0-3526 GCA_044360245.1 Flavobacteriales bacterium
CTTACCGAAAACTCGGGAGGTTCCGTAACCACTATCACTGTTGGTACTGCTGCAGATGAACCTGTAATCCGCAAGGCGCTCGCTATTGGTGCCAACGATGCTGTGCGCATTGATGCTGAGGCTACAGATGCATATTTTGTTGCGCATCAAATTGCCGAGTACGCTAAAGGAAAAGGTTTTGATTTGATTCTTTTAGGTAAAGAAACCATCGATTTCAATGGTTCGCAAGTTGGTGGAATGGTCGCTGAAATGCTTGATTTACCTTATGTTTCGATTGCGTCTAAATTGGATGTAGCAGGATCGGTGGCAACTATTGAACGCGATATTCAAGGTGGAGCCGAAGTGGTGGAATGTAATACACCAATGGTGATTTCTTGTGCCAAGGGAATGGCAGAACAACGTATTCCGAATATGCGCGGAATTATGGCGGCGCGCACCAAACCTCTTACGGTTGTGCCTGCAGCTAACAGTCCGAAACTGACTTCCGTGAAGAAATTTGCTCTTCCTCCTGCTAAATCTGCTTGTAAAATGATTCCTGCAGATCAGGCCGGACAACTTATCGAGTTGCTCCATAACGAAGCCAAAGTCATTTAATCCATTTAAAAAATCAGACTATGTCAGTTTTAATATATGCCGACTCCAGCAACGGAAAAGTGAACAAAAGTGCACTTGAAGCTGCTTCTTACGGAGCAAAAGTTGCTGCTCAATTAGGAACTTCTGCAACGGTTATTACCTACGGAAATGCAACAAACGATGTGTTGTCTGCTTTCGGCGGTCAAGGCGTTACGAAAGTTTTGGTCAATCGTTCACTTGCCAATGCCGATGCACAACAAATTACCCGTTTGGTTTCTGCTGCTGCTGAAAAAGAAAATGCATCTGTTATTGTTTTTTCACAGGATTTGGTTGGAAAAGCAGTTGCTCCGCGCTTGTCTGCCAAACTTGGTGCAGGCCTGGTATCCGGTGCTGTTGATTATCCCGATACTTCTGCAGGTTTTTCTGTAAAGGTGAATTTGTTCTCCGGTAAAGCCGCTGGATTTATCGAAGTTCATTCCGATAAAAAAATCATTGCTGTGCTTCCAAATTCAGTGGGATTGCTGAATGCAGGAGGTTCTGCAAGTGTTGAAGAATTTGCTTTCGAAGCGGGTGCCTCTGCCATTCGTGTAAAAGAAGTGAAGAAAAACGAAGGTGAAATTGCGCTTCCTGAAGCTGAGTTGGTTGTTTCTGCCGGTCGCGGATTGAAAGGTCCTGAGCACTGGGGAATCATCGAAGAGCTTGCCAAGGAATTGAATGCGGCTACAGCATGTTCACGTCCCGTTGCCGATATCGGATGGCGTCCTCACCACGAGCATGTTGGTCAGACCGGTCTTGCCATTGCGCCTAATCTTTACATTGCCGTAGGGATTTCCGGTGCTATCCAGCATCTTGCGGGTGTGAACCGTTCGAAAGTAATTGTTGTTGTGAATACCGATCCTGAAGCTCCTTTCTTTAAAGCGGCCGATTACGGGATTGTTGGAGATGCTTTTTCCGTGGTTCCACAAATTACCGAAGCGCTTCGTAAATTCAAAGCTTCACAGCACTAATTCGAAATAGGATATTTTATTATCTTTATCAACGGATACTATAGGGAAGCCTTGTGCTTCCCTTGTTTTTTGCATGGAAAAGATTAAGCTTGAAATTGTCGGACTCTCTTACAGTCAAACCCAATCCGGGGCTTATGCGCTTGTATTGGGTGAATCGGGAGGGAAAAGACGTCTGCCTATTATCATTGGAGGATTCGAAGCCCAGGCCATTGCCATTGAATTGGAAAAAATGACGCCGAGTAGACCGCTTACCCATGATCTCTTCAAAACGTTTTGTCAACGATTCAAAGTCGATGTGCGTGAAGTCATCATTTACAATTTGGTGGAAGGAATTTTTTATGCCAAAGTGGTTTGCGGCAATGAGGAGAAAACTGCTGAAATCGATGCACGCACTTCTGATGCCATTGCTTTGGCTGTGCGCTTTGGTTGTCCGATTTATACCTATGAATTTATCCTTGCTTCGGCGGGAATTATTTTGGATGAAGAATCTACTTCACGTGAGAGTGAAGAGGAAACCGAAGAAGATGAAGAAATGGATTTGGGTGAGTTAACACATCCTGCCGATTTTACATCAATGTCGGTGAATGAACTTGAAAAACAATTGCAATCCGCTCTTGAAAACGAAGATTACGAGAAAGCCTCGCGACTTCGTGATGAAATCAACAACCGGAAGCAAAACTAATTCCAATGCAAACTATGCGGTTACTTGCAACTGCCGCCATAGCCTTTGTTTTTCTGCTCAGTTCTTGTGCAGGCAAAAAGGAAACTGATCCGCAGAAGCTTCTTCAGCGAAAGTGGACGCTACATTCTGATTCTACCCAATTCGTATTATTTTTTGCGCGCGGTTCCGAAAATTTATTTCATGCGCGATTAAGTTCGTTTGGATCTGATACCATTCATGGCAAGTGGAATCTTGATGGAGCAAATGTTCAGCTAACCATCGATCGTGAGGAATTGTATGATCAGGAAGTTGATTCGGTTCGTTTTCTTTCAGGACCGGATGGAGCAAGCGTCAAATTATACCAAAAAGAAAATGAACTGGCCCGCATTGAAAACGGTAAAGTAATTGATCCGGCTCAAATCAAATTCATGCAAATCGACACCTTGAGTGAGTTTTCACTTAGAGCGAATTTGAATGGTGAGCCACTTTCTTTTTCTTATCATCCAATTATTCGTTCAACCGAAATGAGCATGGAATCCCTGCTGCGTGGTTTGGGAGGTTTGTTGTTTCTGGTTGCGCTTGGTTATGCAATGAGTAGTAATAAGCGAAAAATCGATTGGAAGTTGATTGCTTCGGGATTGATTTTGCAATTGGTGTTTGCCATCGGAGTTTTGAAGATTCCTTTTATTGCTTCTTTTTTTGAGGGGATTTCGGGATTCTTTTTGCAAGTCATCAACTTTACCAAAGAAGGAACAAATTTTCTGTTTGCGAGTTTTGGTGCCGGAAAAATTGAAAGTCCATTGATGAATTTTGTCATCATGGTTTTACCGACCGTGATTTTTTTCAGTGCATTAACCAGTTTGCTTTTTTACTGGGGAATTCTTCAGCGCGTGGTATACGGATTGGCTTGGGTGATGAAAAAAACCATGCGTTTATCCGGTGCGGAAAGTATGGCTGCGGCAGGAAATATTTTTCTTGGTCAGACCGAAGCTCCGCTGCTTATTAAACCATATCTGTCTTCCATGACGCGTTCCGAAATCATGTGTTTGATGACGGGTGGTATGGCTACGATTGCGGGTGGTGTTTTAGCAGCTTATGTTGGATTTTTAGGTGGGGATGATCCGCAACAGCAATTGTATTTTGCCAAACATTTATTGGCCGCTTCGGTAATGTCGGCGCCTGCTGCGATTGTTGCTGCAAAATTGTTGATACCGGAAACAGAAGAATTCAATCAGGAAATGAGCATTCCGAAAGAACGCATTGGTACAAATGCTTTGGAAGCCAT
>JBIKKU010000257.1:0-4620 GCA_044360245.1 Flavobacteriales bacterium
CAATGCTTCGTCCACATTGGCCATTTGCGCAAGGTATTCGGTATGTCCGGGGAATTTAAACTGATCGCTTTGCATAACCAGCTTATTGATGGGTGCGGTAACCAACACATCCACCTTACCGGAAGCTAAATCGCGCGCAGCGGCTTCCAGCGATTTGAAAGCATAGGTACCACCTGTAGTATTGGCTTCACCCATGGTAATGGGGACTTCTTCGTTCCAAACATTCACCAGGTTGGCTTTGTTATCGCGGGCCTCATCGGCATTGTTGATCAGGTGAAAACTGAATTCCTGAACATTCATCACCTTACGGTAAAAGGAAGCCAGTTTGGAAGATCCATAAACCACCGGCGTAATATCTTGAAGAATGCGGTTATCTGAAAGTGTTTTAATGATGATTTCCATCCCAATGCCATTGATGTCTCCAACGGAAATACCAACTCTGACACGGTTTTCGGAATGATTCTGACTCATGGTTGTAAAATATCCCGCTAAGTTAAGAATTATACGACGTGAGCGCTTTTCTTTCCATAGTCGGACAATTTCACCCCTTTCCTTGATTTGGTAGATTTTTCCAAGGCTTTTTCATAACAATTTCCGATTTTTGATGTTCTTGTCTAAAATGAAAAAACTTCTCACGAGTTTACTTTTTCTTCTTTTTTCGGTAGCGGGGTGGTCGACACACAACCGCGCCGGAGAAATTACCTATGAGTGGCTTGGAGGATTCAAGTACCGATTCACTATACATATTTGTACTGCAGAAGGCTCTAGCGTAGCGGATCGTCCGGAATTGGAAATCTGGTACGGTGATGGTCAGCGCGACACGGTTCCCCGACAAAGCGAAGTACCTGTGCCGTCCATTGGAACGTTTACGGGAAGCGAAAACAAATATGTGGTTGAACACACCTATGAAGGTCCGGGCACCTACTACATCGAAGTTCTCGATCCTAACCGCAATGGTAATATTCTCAACATCGACAATGCCAATTCAATTAATGTTGCTTTTTGCATTCGTACGGTATTGGTGATCAATCCGTTTTTCTCTACCGGTAACAATTCCAGCATTGCACAAAACTTTCCTTGTCCGGAAATAGGTTGTGCTGGCGTAAAGTATTGCTACAACGGTGCCGCGTTTGATCCCGATGGCGATTCACTTTCTTATGCACTTTCTCCTTGCATGCGCGAAAACGGAAACGACGATGGGTGTGATTTCATGCCATTGGGTGTGTTTTATGTTTATCCCAATCAGGTGCAAGGTGCAGGCGGAACCATTTCGATCGATCAACAAAACGGAACCTTATGTTGGGATGCTCCACAATTAGCGGGCGAGTACAACATTGCTATCATCGTTTCGGAATGGAGATATGGTGTATTGGTGGGACAAACCTTGCGCGATATTCAGGTAACGATCAATAACGTTTGCAATAACGATCCTCCAAACATTGTGGATTTGGTTGACACCTGCGTTGTAGCGGGAACCAATCTTTCGTTCAATATTTCCGCAACCGATCCGAACGGCGATATTGTTACCATTAACGAATACGGTCAACCTTTTAGTTTAAGTGTTTCACCTGCAACATTCCCCAACACATCGGGCATAAATCCTTTAGGTGTTTTCAATTGGAATACCGATTGTGCGCACATTCGCAGCACGCCTTACCAGGTTTATTTTATTGCAGAGGACAACGATCCTGTTGCTCCCATGATTGATGTCGCCTCGATGTACATTCGCGTTATTCCTCCTCCTGTTAGCGGATTAACGGCATCGCCTTTTGCCAATACCATGGTATTGAATTGGACGGCAAACTCCTGCACCAATGTTACTGGTTACCGCATTTACCGAAAAAGCGGAAATGGAAATCCATTAACCGAAAACTGTTGTGATGTGAATACTCCCATAGAATTGGGTTATACGCTAATTGGATCTGTTTCGGGTAGAAACACCACTACATTTACAGATGCTACAGGATTGGTGATTGGAAATCAATATTGCTATGTGATTGTTGCATTTACAGCAGATGGATCTGTTTCTTGTCCATCCGATGAAGCATGCAACGAATTGAAATTGGATGTTCCCATCATCATCAATGTTTCGGTTGGAAATACGGATGTGGCAAGCGGTATAGACACTGTGCGTTGGTTTCATCCGATAGAATTAGACACTGTAAGTAATTTTCCCGGTCCGTATTTTTACAAAATCTATAAAGTGAATGGATTTGGAAATCCATCGCAGCTCATATTTACCACGCCGCAATCACCGCAATTGTTCCTTACCCAAAAGGAGTTGATTATCGACACGCTCAACACCATTGCAACAGCACATACCTACCGTTGCGAATTGTTTCAATTCAATAGCGGAAACGGAACCGAAACGTATATCGGTCCAACCAACAATGCATCTTCCATTTTCCTCAGCATTACACCACAAGATCAAGCACTCGCCTTAAGTTGGCAGGTGAATGTTCCATGGGATAACGACACCTTCCGCATTCAACGCGAAACACCGACAGGCTCAGGAAATTTTGTGACGATTGCCACCACCGACACTACATTTTTCATTGACACAGGATTGGTGAATGGAATAACGTATTGCTACCGAATTGAAAGTGTCGGCGCATATTCCTTGCCTGAAATTCCTGCTCCATTGTTCAATTTCTCGCAAGAAGTTTGTTCCGCACCCATTGACCTTACACCACCTTGCGCTCCCAACCTGAGTATCAATAACGATTGCGAGCAACCCTTGAACACCTTGACCTGGAACAATCCAAACAACAGTTGTGCAGATGATGTGATGTCGTACAACGTTTATTTCACTCCCACAGAAGGCGGAACATTTACGTTACTTGCAACCCTTAATTCGTTCGATGATACAACGCTAACACATGTACTTGCCAATGGATCGGTTGCAGGATGTTATTATGTTACTGCAGTGGACAGTGTGCAATACAGCAACGAAAGTATACCGAGTAATGTAGTGTGCGGAGACAATTGTCCAAGCTACTTCTTACCCAACGTATTTTCTCCAAACGGCGATGGAAGAAACGATGAATTTATTCCATTCCCTTACCGTTTTGTTGATTCGATTGACCTACATATTTACAACCGTTGGGGAACCGAAATCTTCACCACCTCCGATCCGGATATCAATTGGAACGGAACCGTGCAAGAAACCAATGAGCCTTGTAGCGACGGCGTGTATTATTTTATCTGTACAGTTTATACCATTCGTGTAACTGGTCTCGTGCCTATACAACTCAATGGATTTGTTCACCTTTACCGCGACAACGGCGCATCTTCGCAATAACATGTTTACCGGAATTATTGAAGCTACCGGAACGGTAGTGAACATCGAGGAAGAAAATACCAATCTTCATTTATTCATTCACGCTCCTTTTACTCAGGAGTTGAAGGTGGACCAAAGTGTTGCACACAATGGAATTTGTCTGACAATTGTAAAAATCATCGACGATGTTTATCAGGTTACTGCCATTCGCGAAACCCTGGAAAAAACAAATCTGGGCGCACTGAAACTAAATGACAAAGTAAACCTCGAGCGCTGCATGCAGTTGGGTGGAAGGCTTGACGGGCATATTGTGCAAGGTCATGTAGATCAAACTGCTGTTTGCACCGAAGTTAAAGATGAAAACGGAAGCTGGCGATTTACGTTTGCGTACGAAGAAAAAGAACAAATGGTAACTGTTGAAAAAGGCTCCATCACCGTGAACGGGGTTAGTCTTACCGTTGTAAATTCATCGAAAGGAAAATTCTCCGTAGCTATTATTCCATATACGTTTGAGCACACGAATTTCTCGCGCTTAAAACCCGGAGATAAAGTCAATTTGGAATTTGATATTATCGGAAAATACGTGGCCAGGTTGATGGCAAGGTAAGTCCTGTTTAACACAACTAACAATAAAAATAGGTATTGTTAAAATTCATTTATTTCTATAGCATCAAACTAACCAAAAATTGTTCAGAAGAGGTATTTACGATAGCTGAAAATATTGCATTTGAAAAGAAACAATTGGAAATAAAAAAAGCGTCTTTCGACGCTTTTCTTTTATCAAAATAATCCGGGAAACCTATTAATGCCGAGCACTGCAAATATATAAACAACTAATAAAAGGAGGATACCTAAAATAATCAGAAGATTTGTCCAATACTCTCTATACGATTTGAATCCCTTAACCAGATTTTCAGCATCATCAGTTAGTCCGACATTGGTAAATGAACCGGATGTTTTATAAACTGAAGAAAGCGCCCTAACAAGGAATACAATCATTGCAACAAATAACAATAAAGGCACAATTGCTAATCCGGCGCCACCTCCTAAATTTAGTCCCCTCCCACCAGCAGCAGCAATACCAAGCAATAAAAACAAACCTCCAATAGAAAGTAAAACAATCATGGTTATTGAATAAATCTTCATCCAATTTCCAGCTTCAACAAATTCCTTTTTTGTTTCGGCACTTAATCCATTGTTGTCGTTAAAAGAATTATTATCTAAAGTTTCCATAAAAGTTGAATTAAAAATTTATAATCAAATTGAACCTGAAACACCATTTACTAAGCCAACAAAAATAGCTACAAATAAAATGATGGACTGAATTTTCCAATACATGG
>JBIKKU010000121.1:0-7980 GCA_044360245.1 Flavobacteriales bacterium
TGGAGCATTACCCCTTCCTTATGATTGATGTAATTCTGAAACGCTTGCCAAGACTGGAACAAAAGAACCAGAGCATATACCGATAATCCTGTTTGTGCCAAAGACAATATCCCCTGCATAGGCACATGACTAATTAAACTAAAGGTTGTTCTAAGCCCAATGAGAGTCCCCAAGGCAGACAAAATTGCAAAGACCAACATCAAGGTAGTTGTTGCTCTAATTTCTGAGATTGCTCCTTCCGGAAGCGCGTTTTGATTGTTTTCCATTTCGATAATTTTGCATTAAAATAAAAAAATTATTGATTGAAAAACATTTCTGCCAATTAATTCGATTACTCATTAAATGTAATGGGCAACAAGGAAATTCCTTTATCAAAAGAAATCTACAAGAACAATCCTATTAGGTTATAGTCCCATAACGAATCCTGGGTATAAAGTGTATTTCAATGTTTATTTCACATCAACTTTAATACCCAATTCCATTAATTGTTCTTTTTCAATTTCGGATGGCGCATCGATCATGACATCGCGGCCGCTATTGTTTTTGGGGAAGGCAATGAAATCGCGGATGGATTCACTTCCGCCAAACAAAGAACAAAGGCGGTCGAAACCAAAAGCAATTCCTCCATGTGGCGGAGCACCAAACTCGAATGCATTCATTAAGAAACCAAATTGTTCCAGCGCTTGTTCGTCGGTAAACCCAAGTAGGGAAAACATTTTTGCCTGAAGCGATTTATCAAAAATACGGATGGATCCACCACCTACTTCCACGCCATTGATGACCATATCGTAAGCATTGGCACGCACGGCTCCGGGATTGCTTTCCAGAAGCGCAATATCTTCTGGTTTTGGAGATGTGAAAGGATGGTGCATTGCAAAATAACGCTTCACCTCATCATTGTATTCCAACAAAGGAAAATCGACTACCCAGAGGCAAGAAAAAGTGTTTTTATCGCGCAATCCGAGACGCGTTCCCATTTCCAAACGAAGCTCATTAAGTGCTTTTCGTGTTTTGTTAGCCTCTCCTGCGAGAATCAAAATCAAATCACCGGGTTTTGCATCGAAGGCTTTTACCCAATTTTTCAATTCCTCTTCGTTGTAAAATTTATCCACCGAAGACTTGAGCGAGCCATCCAATCCAACGCGACAATACACCATTCCGGTAGCTCCGATTTGCGGACGTTTCACCCATTCGGTGAGTTCATCAATTTGCTTTCTGGTGTATTCCGATGCACCACTTGCAGCAATTCCCACAACCAATTCAGCATCGTCAAAAACTTTGAATCCTTTGTTTTTTACTACATCATTCAACTCCACAAAACGCATATCGAAACGCGTATCCGGTTTATCGCAACCGTAATATTTCATGGCGTCTGCATAGGTCATCCGAGGCAAAGTGGGAATGTCAATTCCTTTTACTTGTTTAAACAAATGGCGCACCAATCCTTCGAAGGTTTGCAGAATATCTTCCTGCTCCACGAATGCCATTTCACAGTCGATTTGTGTAAACTCAGGCTGACGATCGGCACGCAAATCTTCATCGCGGAAACATTTTACAATCTGGTAATAACGATCGTAACCGCTTACCATCAGCAATTGCTTAAACGTTTGCGGTGATTGCGGAAGGGCATAAAACTGACCCTGATTCATGCGGCTGGGCACCACAAAATCGCGTGCTCCTTCGGGTGTTGATTTAATGAGGTAAGGCGTTTCCACCTCCATGAAAGAAAGTGAATCGAGGTAATTGCGTGTAACAATACTCATACGGTGACGCAATTCGAGGTTGCGTCGAACAGGATTACGACGCAAATCCAGATAACGGTATTTCATGCGCAAATCATCACCACCGTCTGTTTCATCTTCAATGGTAAACGGAGGAGTTTTAGCGCTGTTCAGAACATTCAATTCCTCAACAATGATTTCAATTTCTCCGGTGGGAATATTCAAATTTTTACTGGAACGTTCCGCAACTTTTCCTTTGGCTTGAATGACAAATTCACGTCCGAGATTACGCGCCTGTTCGCACAAACCTGCATTGCTTTCCATACTAAACACCAATTGCGTAATACCATAACGGTCGCGCAAATCAATAAAGGTCATTCCACCCAAATCACGCGAACGCTGGACCCATCCACTTAAAGTTACAGTATTACCCTGGTTGTTTAGGCGCAATTCGCCGCATGTGTGTGTACGAAACATATTCTTTGAATTAAAGTCCCAAAAGTAAGAAAAAGCAAGCTACCAAAAGAAAATATTACATAAGGTAACCCGTTGATTTTTAACGCAAAACCACAGCTTAATCAAAATTATTATGATCCACTTAGGGTCAAAAAAGATCTGACAAGGATGAAAAAATTCCATTACGAAATAAAAATGAAAGGAGAAAAATCGATTGCATTTACAGTTCATGAATGGTCGATTCTGATTCACCAATGGAAAACAAAAACCTAAATACGCGTCCAAAACCGTTGATTATTAAGGGTCACAGACAATCTCCATTTATAAAATTCACCAAAAACTATTCGTGAAACCAGAACCACAACTCATGAATCGGCACTAGGTTGTACATGCATTGCGAATTTCCTTTGTATCAAAATAAAACACATGTCAACTCTACTCGCACTTGTTTTCTTTTTCCAGTTTCCTGCATTTGCCGGAACGGAAAACCAAAATCAAATTGCCAATGCCCAATTCAAGGATGGCGATTTATTCATCGGAAAAGTGGTGAACCACGAAAAAAAACCGAATGTCAGATTGATTGAATACCCTGCAAAACCATGGCCGGTAAAATTCACCAAAGAAGGCGACCGCATTACGGAAGTGATGGTGAACCGCGCAGGGGTGATTGAAGAAAAATTCATTCCGGATGTTCCGGGATTTCCTGCCTATTTCGTTTTCAACAGCACTCGCTTAACGATGTTTGATAATGTGATGTATTACTACAACTGGAAGAATTCCGCTCCGGAAGTAAAATACATGCTCGCACACAATGCAGATCACATCAAGAAAAAAACGATTGAAGAACACGAAGCTGCTCTTGCAAAATATTTGGGAGAAGCATTTGCCAATCAAACCAATGCACGAGGCGATATGGTGGCAGAACAAAAAGCCAAACTTGAAAAAGAAAAACTTGAAAATTCAATCAAAGGAAAAGACATCAAAAAGATTGAAATCGTTTGGATCAGTCCGGAATCGGAATGCGGTATGCAATCCAAAATCAAATACGGTATTAAAGCCACTGCAGCAGACGGAAAAGTATTCTCCACACCCAACCTTGGAGGAAAAACACCTTTCGAAGATTATGATTTAACCTGTATCGGAGCGCAACCCGGCGATGAAGCATTACAAGTGGAAAGCGATGCTTCAAAAATCAAGAACAATCAAATCACGCTCACGGCAAAAAGCAAATACCATGCTTTGTCGACAACTTCATCCATCAAACTTTCTTACAATACTCCTGTAAGCCTTGCCTACCGTGGAGAACCCGGATGTGGAACAGCGATGTATTCCGTTTCGGGAAGAAGTGGTGGTCGCGGAAAAAACCTGGTCATCAATGCCACGGCGAATGCAACCGGTGATCTCATTCTTGTTGAAGTGGTCGACGCCATGAACAGCACTGTGCTCGCCAAAATTAAAGTTCGTCCGGGTGTTACCGTTACCATCGATATCTCAGGTGGAAGTGGTTGTTCGGGTAGTTCTTCATCCACCAGCAATGGAGGAAATGGAGGAAACGGCGGTCATGCAGGTGATGTCATCATCAACCGCGATCCTTCGGCTATGGGACTTTCCCTGAACATTATTGCCAACGGAGGAAACGGCGGAAAAGGCGGAAAAGGGGCACATATCGGACTGAATGGTTCTGATGGTTCTTCGGGTGACGACGGTTCCAAAACCGAAAACATTTCTAGCGTACAACTCAATTTCTAAATAAAAACTACTAACCAATAAAAATCAAAAAATGAAAAAGCTAACTCTTGCTGCTCTTCTCATTGCTGCGATTGCCGGTAATGCTGATGCTCAAAAACTCAACGGTCTTAAAGACAAAGTAGGTGGTAAAAAAGAAGAATCTACTTCAGGAACCGAAAAGAAAAAAACGGTTAAACCTTATGCCAAAGATTTCACCGATGCCAAAAACATTTCAGGCGCGTATTACTGCAACCCTGCAATGCTGGTGGGTAAAGACCAATTCGGACGCGATGCTTATCAAGATCTTTTCAAGTGGGAATACATCCATGAAGAAGGCGGAAACATTGTAGTAAAACTCAACATGTACTTCAATGCTGAAGGCGGAAAAGTAACCATGAACCTCAAAGAAAAATATCTGGAAAATTACAACACCAAGGTGTTCACCAACAACGAAGGTGAAATCTGGGAAATCGACACCGATGTTTATGCTTTGTATGACAACGCAGAGAAAAAAGTAACGCATGTATTCGCCAAAGATCAAGTGAAATTTGAAGCGTACGATGTTGAAACTGCTGCTGCAAAATATGAAGCAAAACGTTCTGAAGTACTCAAAAAAGAAATGGAAAAACTTGCTGCAAAATGGATGAGCAATGAAACCTATAAAGAAATGGTAGGAAAAGTTGGTTTCATTTCGCACTATTCAAAAGTAAGCTACAACCGTAACGACATCATTACCGAAAAGAAAGATGTGTTCATGACCACACACGATCTTGGAAAACCTTTCTACTACCGCGCTTATTTCAAAGCTCCTATCACTGCTATCTGCGGAAAAGATTGTCAGTACAATGCCACCTACGAAATGGAAGGCATCAAAACTTCACGCGTGGAATTGATGAAGAAAAGTTCCAAATGGTCGCAAAACATCAAAGTTCGCGAAGCAGATGACAACTTCTTTACTGCTGCTTACACTGTAATGGACGACAAAGTTTGGGATTACGCATTCATGTATTGCATCTACCAAAACAAAGACAAATTCGCCGATGGAAAATCGTTCAAATTGAAAGTGAGCATTTGGTCGAACCGCGATGGTGTTGACAAAGACCTTATGGCTGAAGGAACAATCACCTTGGTTTACAAAAACGAAAACAAAGCTAAAATCGACATGGCCATGCAACACATGGACAACTTCCTCAATGAGTAATTGAGGGCGATGCAAGTAGCAGAATCCCCGGCAGGCAACTGTCGGGGATTTTGCTTTTTATACCAGGCACAAAACCAATGGGTACAAAAAAAGCCGGTAAAAAACCGGCCCTTCTTTGTGTTTCAACCTAAAAATTATATTGAAAAGCGAAGCTCTTTTAATGCGCCTTCAAACTCTTGTTTTTTATCACGTGCAACCGGAATGTTCATGTTGTTGTCCATGACCAAAGTACTGGATCCGCGCACATATTTTTTGATGTAATTCATGTTAATGATGTTGGATCGATGCACCCGAAAAAACGACGGACGATTCATCAAAACATCCTCAAAAAATTTGAGTTTTTTGCTGACCACCAATTTGGATCCGTTTTGCAGGAATACCGTTGTATAAGCACCTTCTGCCTCGAGCAAGACAATATCGGCCACTTCCACAAACAACAAACCATCACTCATGGGAAGCGCAATCTTACGCACGTCTTCACCCTTGAAGGTATCGCGAAGCAATTCCAAACGTTGCTGCATATTGCTGCTGTTCCGTTTCTGAATTACTTTGGCTATGGCGTTTTTGAGTTGATCAATTTCAACAGGTTTCAGCAAATAATCTACCGCACTCACTTCAAAAGCGCGTAAAGCATATTCGCTGTAGGCGGTTACAAAAATGATTTCGAAATCGACATTCTGAAAAAAGCCCAGCAATTCAAAACCATTGTATTCGGGCATTTCAATATCCAGAAAAACAATATCGGGTTTGTGTTTATTGATGGCCAAAACACCATCGGGAACATAACCGCAAGTAGCCACCACTTCCACTTCCTGACAATATTCAGCCAGCAAAGTACCAAGGATATTCCGGGCACGCTCTTCGTCATCGATCATGACGGCTTTTAAACGAACATCGCTCAAGGGGAAGAATTTAGACCATAAAAATATTGAAAGGAATGCACATAATTAACGCATCCTTCACGAACTGTCAATTTCGATTCACGAACGGGCGGATGGGAATACTCAATTCCACCCGCGTACCCTCTGCATGTCCGTTGGTATGCACATCAATGACACGCACCTGGTATTGCCCGAGGTAGAACCTGTTCAACAACTCAATTCGTTTCTCGGTTGCTCCGGTGGAAAAAGACTGATGCGTTTGCTGCTGCCTCGACCGAATTTCACCTGCTCTTTTACGCCCAACACCATTATCCTCAATCACACATTCCAACACATCCGAAATTCGAAAATCAATGCGCAACGTTTTTTGTCCCTTTTTATGCAGCAATCCGTGCTTCAATGCATTCTCAACAAATGGTTGCAATACCATGGGAGGAATGGAAATTTCATCCTGATCAATTTTTTCATCTACTTCGATGCGGTAAACAAAATCATCTCCAAACCTCAGCTTTTCCAGCTCCAGGTATAACGACAAAATTTCAACTTCATTTTTCAACGAAATCTCTTCTTTACCGGATGCATCCAACACTTTTCGCATGAGGGAAGAAAATCTGCCGAGGTAATAATTTGAATTTTTGACATCATGTCTGATAACCAAATCCTGAATGGAATTGAGTGCATTGTACATGAAGTGCGGATTCATTTGCGCTTTAAGGGCAGTAAGCTGTGAAGCGGTAAGTTGGTTCTCCATCTCCGCTTTCTTGCGCAGATACCTTAAACGTGACTGAAAAATCAGGATGACAATTCCGATTACACCCAAAGAGGCAAGAAGATAAAACCACCACTTTTCCCAAATAGGTTTTAACACATAAAAAGAGAGAGATGCAAGTTTTCCTTCTGTACCACTTTCGTTTATGGCTTTTACTTCGAAAACATATTCTCCGGGAGGCAAAGAAGAGTAAGTCACCATATTGTCTTTACCCGGAGCGTGATTCCATTTGTCCGATAAGCCAAGCAAACGGTAGGCATATTTAAATTGACCTCTGCTGCGGAATGCAACTGCAGAAAATTCAATGCGTAAATTTTCGTTATCAAAAGGCAATTCGAAACTACCGGAAGTATTCACCAGGCTGTCTTTATGCAGTACACGTCTGATCTGAATGTTGGGTGCAATAGGATTGGTGCTTAAAAATTTCTCAGGAAAAAAAAGCAAACCTTTCGAAGTCGCCAACATTACTTTTCCTTGATGCACGGCAATGTGATTGATCTCTAAAGCATTAATTCCGCTGCTTTTCGGAAAGGCATTCACTTTTTCGCTTGTCATATCGATGACGTGCAATTGTCCCTCGGTACACACCCATGCTTTTCCGTTATAACAACGAATCCATTTTACCTGATCATCATTCAATCCATTTTCTTTGGTGAATTTTTTGGTCAGCTTTTTATCCTTGAAACACAAGACTCCCTCCGAAAAGGTGGCAATCCATAAAGCGTCTTCATAAAACATTCCCGAACCCGAGTGAATGGATGAACCTTTGTTCTTCAGTTCTTCCAAAACACCATTGCGGTAAAAAAAGACACCATTGTTCAGTCCAAAAACAAGCGCTCCCGAATTAGCATCGTAATCGATCCATCTTCCTCCTGTTGGAAAAATCGATTGGAATTTTGGTGCTTTGTTTTTTATTTCAGCAAATGCAATTTTCACTGCATTATCCGACCGCACCATGAACAAGGTATCTCCTACTATTGCAAAATCTCTTCCGTTGTAGGCCGGATATTGTTTTATCGTATTTCCATCGATTTCGGTAAAAACACCATGTGCTGCATACGTTTTGCCTTGTATGGTGCGAATGCGTTTGGTGGTATAATAGCGGTGATTGGCATTGAGCGGAAGTTCCCTGATTAATTTTCCATCGGAATGCAGATGATACAATTTACCCGCACCGGATCCCGCCAAAACTGTTCCATCCTCAAGAAACTCTGCTGTGGTGAA
>JBIKKU010000344.1:0-3506 GCA_044360245.1 Flavobacteriales bacterium
GGATAGTTTCGCTGCCATAACACTACAAAAACGTTTTGCTATTTGCGATGGAACTTGTGGTTTTGAGGGTGCAAATTGATTTGCGCTGACTTTGTTCATTTTATTTACAGGTTATGGCGCTCTATCGCAAACCGGAATGGAATGGGATATTCTTCAATCAAAAGAAATTGAGGAGATACTGAAAACTAATTTCGTTCTGTTAACCTTGAATGTGGACGATAGACATCCCTTAAGCCATGCAGAACGTTCTCTAGAGCTTTTCAATACGGATTCCATTAATACATCCGGACAATTTCATTTAAGGTTAGAAGAGTATGCTTTTAATACAAGTTCTCAACCCTTTTATGCCATTGCAGATGCTGATTTGAATTTTTTCTCCGGAATCGGATACACTCCTTTAACGCAGCAACAGAACTTTTTGAAGTTTATCAAACTGGGTTGGCTTAAGTGGCTTACAAGGTTGTACCATTGAGTAGTTAAGTGTAGGATTTTTTATATCACAGCCTGAGTATTTTCATGAACCTTTTTTATTTTTCTCCGATTGTGTTAAATTCAATGTATTGTAATTCCTCCTTTAGTAATTCTCGTCATGGGTTTTTTCGGCTTCAATAAAAAAAACAAAAATGTACTTCAGCGATTATCGCAAGAAGATAAACAATGGGTAGAAGAGGGATATTCCTGGATGATTGAAGGCATGGGCTATCCTTCCTCAGAGGATGGTCAGATTTTATTTACCAAAGAAAATTTCCCTGAAACCTTTAGTGCTGAAAAAATTCTTCCGCAAAACCTGATTGTTGATTTATGCAGATTTTTTAATGTTCCTGAAACAAAGGTATCCTTTCAATTTGTTACTGATTTGCGGGATACTTACATGGTCCCCTACGAAACGGATGAGCCGCCATTTGAGTCGGAATTGGTGAGGAATGAAAATGACTATACCATTTTGCTTGCTCAAAAAATTCAGGATCATCCCGGACGCATGATTTATCTGGTGGTTTATGAAT
This sequence comes from Flavobacteriales bacterium, assembly GCA_044360245.1. GTDB lineage: Bacteria > Bacteroidota > Bacteroidia > Flavobacteriales_D > UBA2798 > UBA2798. Next base: position 1,005 of record JBIKKU010000344.1, read on the forward strand.
TCATTAAAATCGCTTTATACGAAGCAGGTCTTGAATTTGACAACGGAGAAGATACTTTGCAATTCGTTTTTCTTGCCGGAATTTTATTCGGATTTGGAATTATTTTAACGTCCAACCTTCGCGATGTTGGCCAATTTTCCGATGGAACATGGGAAACGCATTGGGCTTATGCAGCGCCTATTCGAGAGGAGGTACTTGCTTATGCCATGGCCTTGTTTGCTCAATTAACAGGTAATCATCAAGCGGATTGGATTAGCTTTTTGAGTCCTTCTTTTCGGGTTATGGTTGATGCAGCAACGGAAGAGCTGAAGGAACATCCAAGTGCTATTGTCAATAACGAATTAAGAAATGCTGTCGATCTTTTTCGTTTGGCTACAGACAACATGTCCGAACATAAATACGATAAAGCTTTATCACTTTATAAGGAGCTTTTATCAAAGGTTCAAAACCATGAGCTTGGTATCTCTGCATTATCCAATGCTGCTTTTTGTTGCCTTCGTATGGATAAACATGAAGAGGCTTTGTCTTATTTAACTAAAATACTGAAAGCCATTCCCGATGATCTTTTTGCGCTTGACAATATGGCCTATGTGCTCATCAAGCTCAGAAAAACGGATGAAGCAAAAACATACCTGGAGAAATCCAAAGCAATTCAAATGAGTCCGGTTGTGATAGTCAATTTTGCCCTGTATCACCAGGCATTGCATGAAACAGCTAAAGCGGAAGAGTATTTTGCCCTGGCGCTTAAACTTAACACCATTCCGGATGGCTATGTTGAATTTTCCTATGCTTGTTTTTTAAATGATGATGGTCAACATGAAAAAGCATTGGAGTACCTCTGGAAATCGCATGATTGCGGTAATTACGATGCAAGCCAAGAATTAAGGCGAATAAACCGCATCAATGAATTTGGTGAAAGAAGAGATTAGGAAATCAGAAACAACACGTTTCTTCGCTTTCTATTTTCAAAACTTCCATTTCTCCGATGGCTGCTCTTGAAATAACTTGTCTGAATAAATGTACCTAAATAGTCTATATTCGAAAAGCAAATTAATATTTCGTTCTGGTGATGCGAAGGCTTTTAGCACAAAAGTTCAATTGAAGAACTGAACTTGAGTCAGCGTCACAACAGTCATGTGAAGCACGTTTTACCTTCCATTATGACCTTTGGCTGACGGGGGAAGATGTTTTTTCATCTTTTAGTTTAGGAATTCTTATTTTTTTGGGACTCATAATTATGTAATTGGTTTTTTTTCCGCTGTCTTCTGCTTTCAACATTTTTTTGGCAACTAAATCTTGTAAATCTCTCAAGGCTGTATCTGTCGAGCATTTGGTAAGTTTAGCATAAGTTGATGTTCGCAAAAATCCTACTCCTTTACTGTAATTGTCGTAGAGAGAATTGATAACAAGTCTTTGTCTGTCGTTGATGTTTGTTGCTTTGTGTTTTTCCCAAAAGTGAGCTTTGTCCAAAATGATTTCTAAATTTTCTTCACTCGCCAATAAGGCCCTTTCAAAACAACCAAGAAACCATTCCAAATAGGATGTGATATCTGATGTTCCTTTTTGTGCTTTTTCAATTATGTTGTTGTAAGATTTATGTTCTTTGAAGATTTGATTTGACAAGCTGTAAAAACGAATCTTACTATTGTCGCTTTTTGCTAAAAACATATCTAAAATTGCTCTTGCTATTCGCCCATTACCATCATCAAAAGGGTGAATGGTAACGAACCAAAAATGAGCAATGATAGATTTTAGTACTAAATCCAAGCCGTTTTCACTATTCAGCCATTTTAAAAATTGCTCCATTTCGTGAGGGACTCTGTCGGCTGATGGAGCTTCAAAATGTATTTTTTCTCTACCAAAATTTCCAGAAACGACTTTCATGCCTCCCTTGCGATATTTGGCAACTTCTATTTTTTGGTAACCGCTAAATCCTGTTTGAAAAAGTGAGTTATGCCAACCTAAAAGACGTGTTTTTGTTAGTGGTTTGTCAAAATTTTGTGTAGCGTCCAATATAATATCAACAATGCCCTCAATGTTCCGCGGGGTCTTAACAAATTCAGCATTTTCAATACCTAATTTTCGGGCAATGGAAGAGCGAACATGTTCCGGATTTAAAAATTCACCTTCAATTCTTGATGTATCAACAACATCCAGAATAAGGGACTCTAAAGTGGCACGTTCAATAAAATCGAATCCCAAACTTTCCATGCGGCCTAATACACGACCTTGTAAGTGCCTGACAGAAGCCAAAATGGGCGTTACCTTGTTGCTGTCCCAAACAAAATTTGTCCATTTTTTTCTTTCGGGTACGTACATAATTACCACCGCAAAATATGCGGTAAAAATACATGATTTACACCGCAAAACAATGATTACCTCTAAAATCTTCTATCGTCCGTTAGTGTGTTATTTGCAGAGAGGCATTGTTCAAATTACACCCCTACCTATTTGCCGCAAAGTCAAATCGTATATAACTTATCCCATATGGCTTTAACCTAT
>JBIKKU010000346.1:0-3494 GCA_044360245.1 Flavobacteriales bacterium
ATACTTCTTTACTGTTGCATACTTGTGCATTGAAAGAAAGCAATTCAATGGGCAATGGATTGATTCCTGCAAGGGTATTGGCTAGCGTAAATTTAGAGAAGGTGGTGAAATTTACACTGCTGGTGATGCTACCTGTTCCAACCGCTGTACCTGTTCCTCCGATATTGTTCCAAACTGTTCCTGTTCCAATGGTTTTTACCATGCGCAATTCAGCAGGATCCGTCACACCATCGTTTGCGCCGTAATAAAGCGTTGCTGAAGCGGCAGTGAGATTGGTCGTTGCAGAGCGATCGAGTTGCCAATAATGCATGTAAGAAACATAGGTAATTCCTGCAGGCATGGTATAACCAAAAAGGTTTGCATTGTAATTGAACACCTCAGAAGTATAGGTGAAATTGGTTCCGGCATTGTGGGTAAGAGTGAGCTGTGCGGGACGCCAATCTGCGTCATCTCCTAAAGGAAAATTCAATGTGCGTGTTCCGTTTAAGGCCATGTCGTATTCCATCGGGCCGTCTACATAACTGATCGCATTTCCAATGCTTGTACTGGTATTGTTGTTCATGTGCAACACATTGGTTGCTGTGGTATTCATGATTCCCGCAGTCATGGTAAGCAATGAAGTGATGTTGATGCGTGTGTTCAACGTCACTTCGTCGGCAGATTTTTCCATGGTCAATCGCGTGAAATTTGGATTGGCACTTCCAACTGTTTTATTGATGGTTTGCGCATTTCCACCATCCATTTTGGCAACTCCGCTTCCTCCTGTTCCAAATGTGATAGGTGTTCCCGCAGGTGAGGTTACGGTGATGTTTGCCGAATAGGTACAGGTGGTGTTGTAATTCGGATACATGATTCCGGTGCCACTTTGAACGAAGGTCACGTCGCCATTGTAATCATCAGCAGTTGAATTGGCCATGGCAAGATTTAATCCGGTTGCGAGATTGGTAATGATGGTTGTGCCATTAAATACATTTCCTCCTGACCAGGTATTGTGGTTGTTTCCGCCTTTTTTGGTAAGTGTGGCAGATCCATTGTAAGTACCGGTGTAACAGTTAATGTTTGGTCCTGCGCCTGTAACGTTATCATAAAAAGTAACAATACCCATGGTAATGGACTGCGTGGTCGGCCCGGTGAGGTCTAGAGTAGAGGTATTCCCAAGTGTTGGTCCGGCTTGAACAAAACGCAACAGCGATAAATTACCGCCGCTGAAAACACCGGTATTGATGGTTTTTCCATTGGCTTGATTGGTAGTACCTGAATTTGCGCCGAAGAAAATTCCGTTTCCTCCATTGCTGTTTAGCGTGATGTTTCCACCCACATTTAAAATTCCGGTATGACCAAAATAAATTCCGTTGGTAGAAACTGCACTTCCATTGTTGTTTGCAGTGATATCGCCTCCAATGTTGACAGTAGAATTTGATCCACTCGCAAATCGAATGTATTGTGAAGTGTTTGTGCTATTGTTGGTCAAACTTACACCACCACCAATGGAAAGTGTAGCATTGGTCGATTCACAAAAACGTACTCCAACATTGGTACCGCCTGTTGCACTATTGTTTACCGTAACATTTCCGGCAATGGTATTTCCTACACTGTTGTGTGCTGCATAAATTGTGGATGTGCCGGTGTTGTTGTAGGTCACGTTTCCGCCATAAGTGTCGAAATTTCCATTGGATATAACAATGAAACCTGTTCCGCTATTGCTTAAGATGGCATCACCTGTAAAAGTATTTCCACCACCACTGTAATCATCTCCGCTACCTGTTTTGGTGCAATTGGTTGTTCCTGCAAAAGTTGAAGTAGTAAAGAATAAGCGAGCAGAGGTAGAAACAACATCACCACCGAAATTGGCAATCGGACCGAAATCCAATCGTCCGGTACCTGTGAGTAAAAGCGATTGCGCAGTAGCACCTACTTGGGTGAAATTTCTCAAGTACAAAGTTCCGATGGTAAATCCTGAACCTCCTACAGCTATTGTTCTTCCTGCATTGAGCGTTACGGAACCTCCGTTGGCACAGAAATAAACGCCACCACCGGATGTGCTATTCACGAAAATATTGTTGTTGAACTGCGTGTTTGCACTGTAGTTCGAGACATAAACCACTCCTGTAGTTGCTGAGTTACTTGTGAATGTTGTAACGCCATTGAACACATTTCCTGCGCTATTGTGGGCTACATAAATATGACTACTTCCATTGTTGATGAAGGTAGCATCGGTTAAAAACTGATCGCTTGAACCATTTCCAAAAAGCAATTGTCCGCTTCCGTTGTTGGTCATTAAAGACACTCCCGTAAAAATATTTCCGCCAATGCTATTGTCGTTGGTAGCGCCATTTTTGGTACACGTGGTTGTTCCGGAAAATGTACATCCGTTGAACAAAAGCGATGCGGATGTTGAGGTGACATTACCTCCAAAAGAAGAGGTTGGTCCGAATTGTAACGTACTTGTTCCGGTTAATAACAAAGATTGAGGTGTTGGTCCAACTTGTGTGAACCTGCGCAATAAAAGTGTTCCTGCAGAAAATCCTGTGCCTGTAGAAATTGTTTTTCCTGCAGCAAGTGTAACATTCCCGTTGTTGTTGCAAAACTGAATTCCGGCTCCTGAACTGGCATTCACAATGATGTTTTCGTTGAAGGCCGTATTGATTCCATCGCGTGCAATGTAAATTCCGTTTGCGGCAGAAGTGTTGTTGAAGGTCACGTTACCGTTGAAAGTATTTCCGGTTGAATTGTATCCAATCCAAAGGTTGTTGGTTCCTGTACAGGTAAAACTTGCATCTCCATGGAATACATCCGGACTTCCATTCCCCAACATTAAATATCCTGTTCCCGAATTGGTGATATTGGCTGTTCCATTAAAAATGTTTCCGCCATTTCCTGCATTATCACTTGCACCATTTTTTTCAGCAATCACATTTCCATTGAAGGTCGTTCCATGGAAATAAACACCCGGAGTAAAAGAAGTGACGTCTCCTCCAAGCACGGTATTGATTCCGTAAACCACAAATGTGGATACTCCTGTAAACGTTAAGTTAATCGGAGCATTTCCCAATTGCGTGAAATTGTCTAAGCGCAAATATCCATTCGAAAATCCACCGGCACCAACAAAGATGGTTTTTCCGGCTGCTAATACTGGAGTTCCTGTTCCGCCATTGTATCCCAAACGAATTCCACCGGTTCCTGTATTTGAAACATAAATATCATCGTTGAACTGATCGGCCGAATTATAGCCAAGCATAAAGTATGCAGTGGATTGATTGTTGATGTTGGTAATTCCATTGAAGATGTTCAACACACCATTGTTGTGGTTGTCGGTTCCACCGGTTTTGGTGAAAGTAACATCGTCTTGGAATGTTCCGCCTTGTACGTAAATATCCGTTGCAGAAAAATTCCAAACGGCGTTGAATGTGCAAGATCCTGAAATTTGAATTCTTCCTGTTCCGGTTAGTGTAACGTTTTGTGATGTATTTCCGAGTTGCGTGAAATTATTGAAG
>JBIKKU010000347.1:0-3493 GCA_044360245.1 Flavobacteriales bacterium
TCTACGTGTGGATTAACCAACGGAAGTTTTACGCTTACAGCAGCAGGTGGAACTGCCCCATATTCTTATTCCAACGGTGGTGCATTTCAACCTTCGGCAACATTTAGCAATCTTGCCGCGGGCACTAACAATGCTACCATTCAGGACGCCAATGGATGTCAGTTTACGCTTCCTGTTCAAATTGTCATTTCAGTCATCGGTACACCAACCGCATCTGTTACTTCCGTTACCAATGTAACTTGCTTTGGTGGAGCCAACGGATCGGCAACCATTGGTGTTGTTGGTGGTACAGGACCTTTCATGTACGATATCAATCCGCCGAGTGGTCCGAATCCACCTGCACAAGCTTCTAACGTTTTCACCAACCTTACCGCAGGAACTTATCCTGTAGTTGTTACCGGTGGAGGCTGTACAACGAATACAACCATTACCATCACCCAACCTACACAGCTTAGTTTTACTTCAGTGAAAACAAATGCATCTTGCAATGGTGTGTGTGATGGAACAATTACTGTAACCGCATCGAATGCTACTCCGTCTTATGAATATTCATCAAACGGAGGATTATCTTTCCAAACTTCAAATGTATTGACAGGACTTTGCGCAGGAACAATTTCTGTTGTCGTGCGTGATGCAAACGGATGTACCGTTAACCAAAACATCATCATTACACAACCGGGTGCTGTTACCGCAACTTATACCGGAACAAATCCATTGTGTGAAGATGCCGCCAACGGTTCAATTGCTGTTGCTTCACAATCCGGTGGTACTGCTCCTTTTCAGTATTCTTTGAATGCAGGTGCATTGCAATCGGGAACTACTTTTTCCGGACTTGGTAATGGTGTTTATACCATGATGATTCAAGATGCGAACGGTTGTCAATCTTTCGCAAACGTTACACTCACAGATCCTCCGGGATACACAGTAGATACAGTGTACACCACTCCTTCGAACTGTGGATTCAACAACGGTGCATTTGAAGTCATTGCCAGCGGAGGTAATCCACCTTACAACTACGACAACGTTACCATTGCATCCGGACCACAAGCCACAGGTTCATTCCTTTCTTTGGTTGCCGGTGCTTATGAAATTTTAGTTACGGATGCACTTGGTTGTCAGGAGACCTATTTCGTAGGGGTGAACGACGTTGAAATGGATGGTGTGTTGAACAGTGTTACCAATGCGACTTGTCCGGGAGCCTGCGATGGCGCCGTAAACACTAACGCTACCGGAGGTTTTGGAACCATTACTTATGATGTAGACAATGGTGCTATGGTTCAGTTTGGTTCCGGTGTATTTGCCGGATTGTGCGAAGGTTCGCATGCGGTAATCATGACCGACCAAGGACTTTGTGTCTTTGTAGTAACCTTCAACGTAACTGATCCGGATGATATTATTTTCACTACATCCACAACGAATGTTTCGTGTAATGGAGGAACCGATGGAACCATCACTTTTGCTACACCTACAGGAGGGACTGCACCATTTGAATACAGTGCCGATAACGGCGTTACTTTCCAATCCGGCAGCACCATTACCGGTTTGGCAGCAGGGCTTTACAATGTAGTTGTGCGTGATGCCAACGGTTGCACGCAAGCAGGAATTGCCAACATCACTGAACCAAATGCACTGACCATTTCTGAAAGCCATTCAGATTTATTATGTATCAACGACAATACCGGTACCATTACCATTGCAGGTGCAGGAGGAACGGGAACCATCACTTACAGTTTCGACAATTGCACAACGTTTGGAGCTTCACCTTTCCAATTCGGACTTGCAGCCGGAACTTATAACCTCTGTGTAAAAGACGCCAACAACTGTACTGCAACAACCAGTGTAACGTTGACAGAACCTACAGCCATTTCAGCAACATTAACTCCGGACGATCCAAACTGTTTGGGAGCTACCGACGGTTCAATTTCAGTAAATGCATCAGGAGGAACAGCTCCTTATGAATATTCTGCGGACAATGGAACAACCTTTCAGCCTACAACCTTATTTAGCAATCTCGGTGCAGGAAATTATACCGTCATCATTAGAGATGATAACAACTGTACTTTAAGTGTAGCGCAAGCTCTTGTTGCTCCTGCAGGCGTAACGTTCACCAATGCAAATACACCTTCAACTTGTTCTGCTGCAAATGGTGTAGTTACCATTACGGCAAACGGAGGAACACCGGGATATCAATATTCCATTAATGGAGGAACACTTGGAGCTTCGAATGTGTTTAACGGATTAACCGCCACTACTCACTTTATTTTAGTTCAAGATGCCAATGGTTGTCAAGCCTTGGATACAGCCATCATTATCGATTACCCTGCACCAATCATTCTTGGTGTTTTAGGTACTGATCCATTGTGTAATGGCGCCAGTGATGGAACCGCCGATGTGCTGATTTCCGGAGGAACTGCTCCTATTCAAATTAGCATGGATGGAGGTGCAAACCAAACCACAACAACTTTCAATGGATTGGCAGCAGGAAACCACAATGTATCTATCACCGATGCCAATGGTTGCACAGATACGTATTCCTTTACTTTAAATAACCCAACTGCAGTGTCCTTTACTTCATCTACAACACCACTCAATTGTAATAATGATTTTACAGGCGCAGTAAGTGTTAGTGCAAGTGGAGGAAACGGAGTTTATGAATATAGTTTTGACAACGGTACTAGCTTCGGTGCATCAAACAGTTTGAACTTTATTGCAGCAGGAAACTATAACATTGTTGTTCGCGATGGAAACGGTTGTACCGCAAATGGATCCGCAACAGTTACTCAACCTGCACCGCTTGTATTTAACAACTTTACGGTAGTAAATGCTTCCTGTTTCGGTGTTTGTGATGGTCAAGTTCAAGCCTTCCCGGGTGGTGGTACTGTAAATGGTCTTTATCATTTCATTTGGTCCAACAGTATTGCCGGCCCTTCACAAGCAACAGCTACCAACATTTGCGCAGGCAACTATTCTGTTGAAGTGAATGATGACAATGGTTGTTCTATCGACACCACATTTACCATTACGGAACCTGCACAAGTGATCATCAACAATACCGTTGTAACCGATGTGCTTTGCAATGCCGCATGTGATGGAACCATTACTGTTAACTCGGCCCTAGCCGTTAATTTCTCCATTGACAATGGCGCAACATTCCAAGCATCAAATGCCTTTACCAATATTTGCGCAGGTGTTTACGATATCATTGCTCAAGATGCCAGCGGATGCGAAGCTGACACGACCATCACTGTTCTTGAACCTCCTGTAATGAGCATTATTGCTCCGAACGCCGGAATCAGTTGTAGCGGTGGAGATTTCCAACTCATTGCATTAGGTCAAGGTGGAACACCTCCATACACCTATACTTGGAGCAACGGTGCAACAACAACATCATCGCAATATGTTGGTCCAACAGCATTGACCACTTATACTGTATTTGCAACGGATGCAAATGGCTGTGTTTCTCCAACAGTTTCTGCAGATGTTGATGTATATC
>JBIKKU010000349.1:0-3447 GCA_044360245.1 Flavobacteriales bacterium
CACAAATTCAATATCTAAACCTCTTCCGTTTCCGTTGTTGTATGCCGATAAGCGTTCTTGTCGGTAACGCACTTTCGAAAAATCAATGCCAACTACCATGCCGTCAAAATTCGCGTACATGCCAAAACCTTTGCGGATGCCGGTCATGCGTGTATCGAATTTTTCCATGGGTGTTTTTAAATACGATGCCAAATAAGTATTGTAGGAATCTACAAAAGTATTGAGCAATCCGGGCGTGAATTTGTTGTAGGAATAGCCTCCATGGAGGGTAAGGTAAACCTGTGCTTGCAGCGTATTCATCATCATGAATACCATTGCAATAAGAGCGATGTGTTTTTTCATGAGATGGAATTAATCGTGCAATTCGTAAATCAGTGAAAAACCGATGTGCGAATTGTCGAGGGTTAGACTTTGATAGGTATCGTTGTAGGTATTTGGATTCAATTCTCTGTTGATGGGTAAAATTTCTTCGTCCTTGAACCAGCACCACTGGTAATATAAACGTGCTTTGAGGTGCGCATCGTCGTTAAGTTTTAAATCCAAATCCAAATGAAAAGTGGAGCTGGCAAGATTGGTAAGTCCGAAGAATCGCGTGTCAGTGTAATAGGTCTCCCATTTGTTTTCGGTGCTGGTTTTCCCCTTCACTTTAAAATAATTCAACTCAACCGGATAAGCGCCAAGCCCGATGCGGAAATTGTTTTTTAACACCGGATAAAATTGTCCACCAATGATGGAGAAGGTAGAATACTTCACACGCAAATGGCGGGTTTGATCGTTTTCCTTTGCTTTTACGGTTTGTCGCGTAAAACTAAACTTAAACACATCCATGGATACACGCGCATCCCATTGGTGCACTCCCATGGAAAATGTAATGCCCGGGAGGTAGTGGATTTCATTCAGTTCGTTGTCGAGCCAGGGTCTGCTTGCGTTGTAGCGCTCAATGATGTGGTTAAGCGCCGACCATTTGGGCAATGCAGCCGTAAAGCCGATGGCTTGTGCAAATGCACCATAAGGGAGTAACAGCAGCAAAGCCGTTACGAGCCGTTTGGGGATCATACTAAAAAATTGAGGTTCCATGCGAATGTAGCAAGGAACCTCAAAAGATGAAATACGGGATTTACCGTAAAGTCTAGTAGAGGTGGATATAAAAAATCAAATTCATAATAATGAATAATTGGATTCATTTTGAGTTAATCATATTTCTGAATTTGGATCAATCCTTGCCTTGCGCAAATAAGGTGTTGGTTTTTTGAAAGTCCATGTCCTATGTTTCTGTTCCCTTAATGGTCAAAATACAAAAAGGTCCCCTCACTAAACCAAAAATAAAGGGCGGTATTGCTACCGCCCTTTTCAAAAAGAGATCAATGCTTATTGCACAACGATTTTCTGAACAGTTTTTCCGTTCACACCATTGATGCGTACGAAGTAAACACCTGTTTTAAGAGCGCTTACGTCGATGCGAGCAGTGTTGGTGTTGTTGTTGTTTGCAGCAACTACGCGTCCGGTAACGTCGAGAATCTCGTAAGAGAATGCACCGCCGTTTTTCTGATCGATGTTGAGTACGTTGTTGGCAGGATTAGGATAGATGCTGAAACCTGCAGCTTCTGCTTCTTCTACACCGTTAGCAACGTTCACGGTAACAGGTACGAGGTCAGACTGACAATCGGTTCCGGGTACTGAAATGTTCCAGTCGTAGAAGTAGTAATACAAGGTTGAACCTTGGTTGTTTCCGGTAAGTGAAACGAAGGTAGAAACGTTGTACGGATAAGTTACGTCGCCGTTGTTACGTTTCAAACGTGGACCATTGTTACCCCAGAACACTTGGTTTTGAGCGGTATTGGTTCCAAGTGAATAGTCGGTTCCCGGAGCAAGTGCAAAGTTCAAAGTAACTACCATAGAATCGCCGGTGATGTTCACCAAGGCAGAGTTCACAAGGTTACCTGCATTGTCGCGAAGTTCAATCAAACGCTCACCAGGAGTGTCGGTATAAACTTTAACGGTATTCAAAGTACAAGCTTCCATTACATCGAAATACATCAAGGCGTTGGTGGTGTTACCGGAATAAACGTTAGTTCCTGTTACGTGGTGTTTACCTCCGCTTGCATTCGCAGCACCAAAGTTTTCGGTGTTGGCAACATAATAAGTAGTAGTAGTTGAAACTACAGGAGTAGTGTAGTTGTTTCCTGTTCCTACTACAGTTGTTCCGGCAGCATCAGAATACCAAGTTACATCGGTACCGGTTGCGCTAAGGTTAGCAGAACCCGGAGCACCAAGCGTTACGTCGTTCGATACAGGCTCGGTAGCATCATAAACAGTAATGGTGATAGGAGCAGAAGTGTAGTTCTGACAAGCACCGTTAACAGTTACGGAATAAGTACCTGCTGTTGATACCGTAATAGATTGGCTGGTTTCAGTGCTTGACCAGGTATATCCATTAGGATGTGCAGAGCTGGTAAGGGTAACAGAAGAACCATTGCAAATTTCGGTTGGACCGCTAACTGAAACTGAAGGAGTTTCATCAGGGTTCTCAACGATAACTACAGTGTTTACTGCTTCACAAGCGTTTCCTGCTGCGATAACACGCACAGTGTATTCACCTGCAGCGCTGGCAACGATAGATTGTGTTGTAGCACCGGTAGACCACTCATAAGTGTTTCCTGCAGGAGCAGAAAGTGTTACAGAGTTACCTGCACAAATGGAATAAGTACCGTTTGAAGATGTGATGGTAGCATCCGGAGATACACACGTTTGTTCAATTACCGTGTGGTATTGGTCAGCAACAGGATTGTTGATGGTTTGTGTAATTCCGGAAGTAGGCCAGTAAATTTCGGCAGAGGTAATGGTGGTTGTGCTTCCGATACCAAAATGAATTTGTGAAGAGTTTACAGTTCCGTAGCTTTCACCAACACGCACTTCGCGGGTTTGTGATCCCCATGGACCGTGAATGGTAACGCGAGCACCAACGGCACCGCTATTGGTTGTTGTGCCGTGAAGGTCAAATCCAATGTAGTGGTTGTTGTTGCGGTCGTTTAACCAAAGAACGTCGTCAACATTGGTTGGAGTGGTGTAAATGTTAGCATAAGAACCATACACGTCAATAAACCCATCGTGATTCAAATCTCCAACAGAGAAAGATTCCATATCGTTGGCATCAAACAATCCGCTAACCAATGAGAAGGTTTTGTTTCCGTTGTTGCGGTAAAGTTTGTGCTGTGAACCGGAGATCAACAAGTCAACATAACCATCGTTGTCGAAATCAGCCCAAGCACTTTGAATTGGAGTCATTCCAACCGTAGAAATTCCTGTGGTGGTAAGTTCGGTATAGTTCCCGGAGCCATTGTTTTCAAAAACCTGAGTTTCGTGGTCGTGGTTGGTGAGCAACAAATCGAAGTCATCGTCATTGTCAATGTCTCCGAAAGATGCTGTCCAAGATTGCCATCCAACGTT
>JBIKKU010000118.1:0-8148 GCA_044360245.1 Flavobacteriales bacterium
GTATCGAAAAGACGGAGATGTTTCAATTTCTTTCTAAGTGCTTAAAGGAAAAAAAATCGCAACGCTTGTTGAATAAGTTTGAATTTCCGGATGGTCAGTTTGGTTATTTCGAATTACGCATGCAGCCGGTGCCCGAAGGAGTTTTGATATTGTCCATGGATGTTTCCAAGGAAAAAAAATTGGAAACCGAATTGCGGATGCTGAATGATCGCCTCGAAGAATTGGTCGAAGAACGTACGAAAGAATTGGCGGGATCTTTGGAACGTGAAAGAAAATTAAATGAAATAAAATCTCGCTTTGTTTCTTTTGCGTCTCACGAATTCAAAACACCTCTCGGGGCTATTGAGGTATGCGTAAATGTTTTGGATGATTTCAATTCACCGCCCAATCACGAGGAACGAAATAAATTCCATGGGTATATTCGGACTTCTGTCCACGACCTCTTTCGCATTCTGAATGACTTTCTTTCATTGGAACGATTGGAGCAGGGTAATTTGAGTCACGATTTGGAAGCCATTGACGTGAAAGAAATGGTGAAATTGGAAATTTCGAAAATAGCCTTCACGTGTAAAGAGGAGCAACGCATTCGACACGATCACCAAGGCTTGAAACGCGCCATTGTGGATGTGCAGATTTTGCGGAGTATTCTCACCAATTTACTTTCCAATGCCATCAAGTATTCCGAAAAAGATATAGTGATTCGAACACGACTTGAAAGTCACAAACTCCATATTGAAGTGGAGGATAAAGGCATCGGAATTCCAAAAACTGAAAAGAACCGCTTGTTCCGAAAATTCTTTCGCGCAAGCAATACCAAAAACATCAGTGGAACCGGATTGGGTTTAAACATTGTTAACCGTTACGTGGAAATTCTCGGAGGAGAAATTGATTTCGAAACACGCGAAGGACATGGCACCACATTTCGCCTTGAAATTCCTGTCTCTCCTGCCAAACAAAAGGGACGTCCACGTTTAAGTACTTTAGAAAAGGAAAGATAAAAAATAAAACCCGGCAGTGCGAACCGCCGGGCTTTCTGGATCAAAAACCAACCAATCAACCTATTTCAAGCCCCCATCCATTTCCTCAGATCACGTCCGATGAGGGCTTGTAAGTTTTCGATCTCATATTTGTAGATTTCATTGATCATTTGCAATCGAAGTGCTTTTTCCAATTTTGGTTTTTCCAGATTGGATGCTTGCATTTCGATGTATTTGGCGCGGATTTTTTTATTGTTTTTCATCCATTGCACCAGTCCCGGAAATACTGTATTTACTGTACGTTTGATAATGCCGTTTTGTCCGATCAGTCGGTCTTTGAATTTGTTTTTTATCCGACCCGATTGGTTGTATTCCACATCCAGGTCGGGACTGAAATTCGGGTCCACACCTATGAATTGATACACATCACTGACAAAAGCTTTTGGATCTTTGCGTAAATCATCATACAGCATCACTTTGATTTGTGCTGCAGGAAAATTATCGTACCATTTTTTTAAATGCGTATAGTAAAAACCTTCTTGCACCAAATCGTTTTTCTTCCACCAGATATTTCCTTTCTGCAAAGCATCTGCAAATTCAGGAGAAGGTTCTCTGCCTTCGCGCACCAAATGGTAATAGCGGGAGTACAAACGATCGACCGGATCGCGGAGTACGACAATTATTTTTACATCAGGCAATTCTTCACGAATGCGATGAACTGCTTTTTTTCCGTAGAGATACATTGGCGAAGCTTCCCCAATGGCTTGATTGGGTTTTGCATCTTTAAACAAATCGAAATACTCCTTGCGGTCTGTAACCGACCATGGATAATGAAAATAACCTTCAGGATCGGAAGCATCGTAACCGCTGAGTTTTTCATGACCTTCAAGCTCAAAGAAATTGGTTTCTTTTACTTTCGACATAAACACTTGGGGATGCTGTGCAAGGTATTCGTAGAGTGCCGTGGTGCCTGATTTACCTGCGCCAATGATGAGGAAGTTCGGACGATTCATGGTGGTTTGGTTTATGGAGGTTAGGATTGGACAAGTTGTTGCTGACGGTAACGCATGATTGACTTTGGAGTGAGCAAATGCAAAACGCCTTTGTAAAACAATTTCGAAGAACCAATAACATCCGGTAAAATCGAAAGCGCTTTCATTTTGTGCTCACGCGAAAGTTGTTCAAAATACACCCTGCGCAAAGCCTTAACTGCAGCGGTATACAGGTGGTGATCTTTGTATTCGGCAAGTTGTGCATTGAGGTCATTGTACATCACCAGTGCTTTACTAAAGGTGTTGCTGCCATGAATCCGGTATTCACCCATGATTTCAGGAAGCAGTGCAAATTTTCCGCCTACCGAGGAAAGACGCAATAAGATATAATGGTCTTCCGCTTTGAATTTACCATTGTAGCCACCTGCGTTTTTAAGTGCATCAGTGCGCAATACTAAATTCACGGTTGGGAGACGGTGTTTGCGGACCATGATTTCTGCAAATCCCCATTCGCCGTTCGGACAAATGCGTTGGTATTTATCAGGATAGATATCACCGTTTTTATCAATCTTAACTGCATTTCCGGATACACCAACCAAATCTTTTCTTTCTTCCAGAAAAGCAACTTGCATGGAAAGTTTATTGCTTCTCCATTTATCATCAGAGGCAAGAACACAGAAATAGGATCCATGTGCCATCATGAGCGCGGAATTTAGATTGTTGGCCAATCCGCGGTTTTTTTGGCGCAACACAAAAGTGTAATTGTATTTCGATTGATTGTTTCGGATCCAATCCTGGCTGCCATCTTTCGATGCATCATCCATAATGATAAGCTCCACTTTATCCGAAGGATAATCCTGTTCGCGCACCGATGCAACGGCTTCTTCCAGGAAGGCAAGATGATTGTAAGAAGCAATCACCACAGTAACCAGAGGTAGTTCGTTTTTCATGTTATTTACGCATTAGTGGAATTAAAACCATCAGTACCATACTGAGATATAAAGCATAAGCCAAGAAGTGTGCCAGTCCTATGCTCCCCGCGCCGCTGTATGAGAGCAGGAGTTCAAAGATTCCCAGACTGAGGATGGCATGTACCATTTCCAGAATAAGGAAGGCTTTCACTTTTTCTTTTACCATGAGCACCATCGCCAACAACCAGGAAGTGATTTTTAAAACATCACCGGCAAATTGCCAGCCCATTAAATTTTCAATGGGACGAAATTCTTCCGATAGAACAACCGTAACGATGAAAGAACGCAGGAAGTATAAAACCAAAGTCATCGCAATAGTGGCCGGAACAAGCATCAATAAACTGCGTTTGACTTCGTTGCGCAATTCTTGTGTTTGTTTGATTTCAGATAAGCGCGGCAAGTAATAAATGGAAAGTGTTGCAGTGATTACCATAAGGTACATATCCGATATTCGATTCAATGCTTGCCAGTATCCGGCTGTTGTCATGTCGTAATGGAACTCAATGAGATCTCGAGTGAACATCTGACGAAGACTGGTAAGCACTCCTGCAATCAAAGTCATTGCTGCAAAAGCGAGTAATTTTTTGGAAAGGTTTTTATCCGGACCTTCTTTCAAACTGATGGATCCAAACCATGCTTTTTTTCTTCCCATGCGGTAGAGTAATCCCATCCCTGCTATTTGGGCAACCACAAGGGCAAGTAAGGAACCTTGTAGTCCAAACAGCAGGGTGAGCAATACAGTTAAAATTAGCGTAGTGAAAATGCCATAGGTTCTGAGTCGCATTAAATCTTTGATGTCTTTGTATCCATTCATGATGGATTGAAAAAGTTGATTCATGGCTCCAAGCGAAATGCTCATGGCGGCAATAACAAACAACCATGACCATCCCGGTTCGCCAAAGATGTAATCCGATAACCAGGGAGATGCAATGAGCATTAAAACAGAAATGGAAATTGAAGCAACAAGGGTGATCCAAACCGAAGTACGCACGATGTTCCTTTCTTGCGCTTCATCACCCTTGTTGGCTGCAATGTATTTGGTAACGCCTTGTGTAATGCCCAAGTGAGCAAGGTTACCGGTGAGTTGTAAAAAACTTTGGAATTGTCCGAGTATAGCTACACCTCCGGGCCCCACGGTTACCGCAACAATTTTCACCGAAACGAATCCCGCAAGCAAACGCGCAATGGTCGTGATACCCGATAACACTATGGAGCGAAGACGTGTCATACCGTTTGTGTTTTGAATTTGATATTGGCTTATTTTGAAAATTGCTCGCAGGCTTTGAGCACTTGGTAAACCTGATCGACGCTCATGATCTGACTGATCGGCAGACTCACCACTTCTTCATGCAATTGTTCGCTGATCGGTAAGTTGTGATGAGCAAGTTCTTTGTAGGCAGCTTGTTTATGAGGTGCAATCGGGTAGTGAATCAAAGTCATTACGCCATGGTCTTCCATGTGTTCGCGAAATGCCTCGCGATTTTTTACACGTAGTACAAACAAGTGCCATACGTGTTCGTCCTCATCTGCAGGAATTTCAGGTAGAATAATGTTATCGTTTTTAAAATGCTTCACATACATGCGTGCAACATCTTTGCGTTTCTGATTTTCCCAATCCACGTAGCGCAGTTTTACACGTAGCAAGGCGGCTTGCATTTCGTCAAGACGACTGTTTACGCCTTTCAACTCATGCACATATTTTACGCGCGATCCGTAGCTGGAAAGAGCCTTTACCATATCTGCGAGTTCAGTGTCGTTGGTGCTTACTGCTCCGCCATCTCCTAATGCGCCGAGATTTTTTCCCGGATAAAAACTGAATGCAGCAGCATGTCCGAGACTCCCGGTTTTTCTGCCTTTCCAGGTGGCACCGATCGCTTGAGCATTGTCCTCAAGAATTAAATATTTTCCTGCTTTTTTCATGGCTTCGAGTTCTTCACTCCATGCCACGCGACCATACAAATGGACAACTACAATGGCTTTTGTTTTTTCAGTCAGATGCGAACGAATTCCTTCTGCATTGATGTTGAACGTTTTTTCGTTTGGTTCTACCAACACCGGTTTCAAACGATTGTCGGTGATGGCAAGAATCGTTGCAATGAAAGTATTGGCGGGCACAATTACTTCATCTCCTTCTTGAAGTTTTCCCATATCCATCCAGGCTTTCAGAACCAGACGCAAAGCATCGAGTCCGTTTCCTGTGCCAATGGTATGTTGCACGCCAACGTATTCGGAAAGTTCTTTACAGAAGGCATCGTATTCAGGACCGTGAATATAATATCCCGAATCAATGACACGTGTTGCCGCATCAACGAGTTCACTGCGGTATTGTTTGTTAATCTTTCCAAGATCAAGAAACGGAACTTTGTTATAGAGGAAATTCGTATTCATGGCTGATAGGTTTTTTGGCATTTAGGACAAGTGTGATCTGAGTTGAGTTTTGTTCCGCATTCGCACAAGTGTGCACGGAGTCGGGCTGGATTACCGTACCAAAGCGTACGTGGAGGGATATCGCAGGTGACAACACTTCCGGCGCCAATCATGGCATATTCGCCAATGGTGACTCCTGCTACAATGGTGGCATTTGCTCCGATGCTTGCACCTTTTTTTACAGTGGTGCGAATCAGTTGCCATTCTTTATTGTTCGAACGAGGCAAAAGATCGTTGGTGAAAACCGCGTTGGGTCCGACGAATACATCATCTTCCAGCGTAACACCGTCCCATACACAAACACCTGGTTTGATGGTCACACGATCGCCGATTTTTACATCGTTTTCAATGAACACGTTGAAATTGATTTTGCATTGTTTGCCGATCTCAGCTTCCGAGAGTATTACACAATACTGCCAGACCTGAGTTCCTTCGCCAATCTTAGCGGATTGCACGTCGGAGCTTGGATGGATTTTCATGGCCGTGGAGATTAAGCAACTTTTTTACTATCGAGTACAGTTTTCAAATACTCGTCGTAGTTGCGGATGTAATCTGTAGGATCATATACTTCCGAAGCAAGCACCATGCAAACGGAACCTGAGGAAAAATTATCCAGTTCACGCCAGAGCATGTTTGGCAGATAGAGTCCCATATGGGAACGATTGAGGTGGATACGTGTTTTGTTGTATCCATCGTTGAGCACTACATCAAAACTTCCGCTCATGGCCATGATGAACTGATGCAAACCTTTGTGTGCATGTCCACCGCGCTCTGCACCTCCGGGAACATCGTAGAGGTAGTAAACGCGCTTAATGGCGAATGGAATGTGATTGAAGCCTTCAATGTAGCTCAGGTTTCCGCGCTGGTCGTGTATCACGGGCAGCTGGATGGTTTTGATATCTGTGATGAGTGACATAGGTAATTGGTTTGGTTGTTATCCCTATGCCAAACCTTGTTCCAATTGTCCGCAAATTCCTGAATACCCTGATTTTATTGGGTTTTTGAATGCCGTGCCAAACTTGATTTTTCCCATTTTGAAACAATAATCCCGATTCCGAAAAAAGGACGAAATCTTGTTTGATACAAAAAGGGAAATAGTATTTTAAGTCAAATGGAATGGTTGTGCTGTGGTATTGGAGGCCAAAACCATATAAAATGACGAAAAAATAGTTTCTATTATTGGAAACTTTTTTATTTTTGTTGCGTTAATCCGGTTAATGCTAAATGAGGTTTTTTGAGACAAAATTTTTAGAAGAAGCAAACGAGTTTATTTCACAACTTGACAAAAAGACAATTCGGAAAATCTTTTACAATATTGATTTGGCTGAGCAGACCAACGATCCAAAACATTTTAAAAAACTTCAAAATGACATTTGGGAGTTCCGTACAAAATTTGCAGGACTTCAAATCCGACTACTTGCCTTTTGGGACAAAACAGATAACAAAAAAACTTTGGTTATTGCGACACATGGTTTCGTAAAGAAAGTTGACAAAGTACCGGAAAACGAAATTGACCGGGCAGCAAGACTAAGAGACAAATATTTTAACAACAAACAAAAAAAGTAATGTTATGGCAACTAAGGCATTAAAGACATACTCACTTTCCGAGATGAAAGACAAATATATCGGCAAAGTCGGAACCCAAGAACGCGAAGAATACGAATACGAACTTCGCATGGATGTTTTAGGAAAAATGATAAAAGCTGCACGACAAGAAAGAAACTTGACACAAGAAGAACTTGGAAAGCTTGTTGGAGTTCAGAAAGCTCAAATATCAAAACTTGAAAGCAGTGCAAATAGTGCGACAATTGACACAATCATAAAAGTGTTTAAAGCATTGAAAGCGGAAATCAATTTTAATGTTAAGCTAGAAGACAACTTTGTCAAACTTGCTTGAAAGAAAAGTAAAGCACAACTCACGATAAGCTTCAAGTGTGGTGACATTCTAAAATTCAATTTTTTTATTCCCATTTGGCTTTACCCCGTAATGCCGAATCTGAGACCTGAAAAACAGAGAAAATGTCAATCGGTGAAGGTTTCAATAGCTGCACATAATCTAAACAAATGTCTTTGCCGCTTTTGATGTTTGAAAGGTTAATGAATTGTTTAGCATTATGGCTTTTTCAAAAAACATGGCATAAGGTGTATTTGGATTTTCGGTGAGTACTCTAAAAAATCCACGGTCCTTGGATCCGGGTGCGTCCAAGGTGAATTTTCCATGTTTGAAAATCAATTTTAATTGTTCTACGGGAAGCACAGACTCCGGTATTTCACCAATAGTAAACCCTTTGCTTTGGAGCTGATTGATATGAAATTCATCCATAAAAATGGAAGCATCTTTTTGATTGGGATGCTCAATACCCAAAAAAGATTCTATGTGTTGGAGTAATGACGAATCTGATTCTTTGAATTGAAGAATTCGGTTTTGTTGTTGACTCGGATGACCGAGCAGGTCGTACAAGCGTACTTGTTGCGAGATGCTTAATAGTTCGTTTTGCAATACATGCAAGAGACATCCTTTGCAATAGGGAAACCAAATTTTGTTGTTTCCGATCAATTCCTTTCGAATCATAAACAAGGCCGGAATTCCTTTTTCTTGTAGTACAGGAGCCATGATTTCGTATTGATTGCGCAAACCCATATCGAAAGAAAATAATACACTTCTTTTCGGAATAGGTGTTTGGTATTCGAGGTGTTCACGAAGTTGTTCCGGAGATAGAGGGTAGAACCATTTTAATACCAAGTCAATTTCTTTTTTAAACTGACCAAGTGATTTGTAAT
>JBIKKU010000288.1:0-4221 GCA_044360245.1 Flavobacteriales bacterium
TGCTGATAGGGTAGGAACAGATCGGGTTTTGCGGCAAATCCGGATGCTATTTTGTGTAGGAGATTCATGCTGCTTTTTGAAGAACATCTTCAATTTTTGATTGTGCGGTGTGTTGGGTAACCATGAATGATTTTTGCGCTTTGCGAATGTTGAGTAATCCGATAAATTGATTTTTGATAAATACCGGAAGTGAGCGCAAGGATTTAACCAATTCAGGATTGTTGGCGTTTTCGCGGATGATGGTGACAAATGACCATGCAAAGGTGAATACAGCAGCAATGGTTGTAAGGGCCATGAGGTAGTTTCCTAATAAGAGATTACCAAGTGTGAGTAAACCGGCAAGAGAAACAAGAAGGAACAATGGCAAACGAAGTAAATTCATTCCAAACACAATTCTGTCGATATCGAGTGCCATCAGTCCCTTCTTCATGACTTTCAGCGAGTTTCCGAAATAGTGGAAGTAGGTGAAGGTCCAGCGGGTGCGCTGACTTTGCAATTGTTTTTCGTCAGATACTTTTTCATCGTAAACAATAGCGTCTTCACGGAAATCAATTTGTTCAAGAATCACCATTTCTGCCTGAAGTTTTTTGTCGAATCCTCCAACGTGCGAACGGTAAGTGATGTCGCGGTATAGTTGCATGTCGATACCAATGCCCAATCCGTTGATATGTGCAGAGAGTCCGAGTGCTTTTCTGTATTTGCGATCGATAGCATGGTAGAACTGGAATCCTGCTTCATCCATGCGAGCAATATTGTTTTCTTGGTTTTTTGCTTTCACCAATCCTTGAACCACTTTGTAACCGCGTTTGAAGCTGTCGTTCATGTTTTCAAGGAATTTCGGATCAACCACATTGTCGTTGTCGAAAATCAGCAACACATCGTGATTACGTTCCATGCTTTCAATTCCCAATTCAATGCTTTTGATTTTGGAACGAAGCGGTGCTGATGGAATCAACCAGCTTACTTTTTCGTGCTTGATGCGTGGACCGTTCAAGGGACATTCATCGGCAATAACATACACGTGAAAATTTTGATACGATTGTTTCAAAAGCGAATCCACCAGGAAAGGAATCAAAGCAGGGTCTTTGTAAACCGGAAGCATGATGGCGAAATCGCGATCAGCTCCTGTTACCGGACGACTTTTTACTTTTTTGTTTTTAGCAAGTATACGAAGCACTGCCGGTTGAACGAGGTAGTAAATAACCACCAGGTTGATCAATGCGAAGAGGATGGTGAAGAGTATCATGGCGTTGGGTTTTTAGGTTGTTTGGTTTGGGTTTATTTGGTGATTAGGCTATTTTGAGCATCATATGTTCTTTCAATTCGTCTTTGGCAAATGGATCGGGAAGCAATTGTTTTTCTGTTTTCAGAATAACCACCTTTCCACGCATTACCGCCCAGCGGATGGAAAGTGAAGCGAAAAATCCTTTGGCTTGTTGCGCCGGTTTGACAATGATTTCGCGTTGTAAAACACGACGCCATTCTTTGGTTTGTTCCGGTGAAACAACTTGTGCTGTGCTCACCACAAAACCCGGATTCCATCTCATTTTCAGTGAACCCGATGTCCACTCGGTGAACAGGATTTGTAAACGTTGGCTAAAGTTTGCGGGACGAGATTTGCGCAATTGATGCAGCAGTGTTTTTTGTTCTGTTTTGGAACAAAGCTCATCGGTACTTCTGAATTCAGTGTTGTATTTGGAATTGAAAAAATTGAGGATTTTCATTTTTCCGAAATAATCGGTGCTATCGATTAACTTGCGAAGTTGTTCATCACCGCGGTTAGCATCGAATTGAAAACGCATCCATTCAAATTCAATTCGGAAACGAAGTTCAGGGATAAGGTAACCGTTACGATCTGTATTCACCGCACGAAGCAGTGGTATGATGTCCATTAATTCTTGGTCTTTATAACGAACTGCAGTGGTAATACGGAGCGACATTCTTTCGCCTGAATTGCTGCGTGCTTCAAGAATTTGGTATCCGTTACCTTTGTTGTTGCGCAACATACGGAGGTTGATGTTTTTTTGCAGTTGTTCTATGGCAACAGGTGCATGTTGTTCGTACATTACCACATGTAAATGATAGGGCATGCCTTGTGTTTCTTCTACGATGGCATAACGCAATCCTTCCATGGCTTTGATCATTTCTACTTTTGGAGCAATGGCTTTGGGTTGCAGGTGAAGTTCTTCAATCCATTGCATGTAGGTACTTTCCATTGCAGGGTGCGATTCAATTTCCTGTAAAAGGAAGAGTGCGAGTTGACGTTTGATTTCATTGCTGAATCCCCAGAATTTGCGCATGGCGTTGTTTTTACGCATTACTTGTACAATCGACATACGGAAAGAATGTAGATCCTGGTGCTGTGGAATCAAACTTGCAAACAGCGGAAAGAAAATAGGCATTTGAACCATGTGCATGCGGTTCCCCGGTGTTTGTGCCGAAGGAGAAGCAAGATGCGCAGGCAACCATGCTGTGGTAATGATCGCATTTTGTTGTGCTTCGCTGAATGCACGCTCCAATCGAATACGCAGAGGAGCGTCTTTTTTGGATTTTTCATTCAGGTTCTGATAAACCGAAGTTTGCTTGGTAAAACCTGCTTGCAATTGTTCTACGTTAAGGGCATTTAAGAGTGAAATAAAATTTTCACTGTAATTGAGTTTCATGATTTGGGTAGAAGGATCGATGCTGCTGAGTTGAGCGGACTGGTTGATTTTTTTATCCAGTTGAGCTCTTTTGGCTGATTGATATCTCAACCATTCTACGTTATTGGCATTGGTGATGATGCGCGCTACAGTTTCGCCACCGATGTGTGTGCCGAGGTGGGCAAGGATTACGGCATGACCATCACGTTCTTCGTTCATGATCCATTGTGGTTGCTCAATGCCAAATGCTTGCTGAAAAGGCGTTGCAGAAGAATGGCGAATGGTAATTTTTCCATCGGCAAGTTGATGTCCCCATCCCATTTTAAAAATCCAGTTGGCAACTCGTCCGGGAAGTGTGATGTTCCAAATACGGAAGCTATGTTGCATGGGCATTTTGCGCAGGTTCTCGGTAAAGAACACACGCGCTTTTCCCTCTTCAGAAAGGATATAGTAATAAGAAGTGCCTTCAGATTTTCCGGTGAAATCAAGGATGTACTCGAAAGAATCTTGTTCTTTTTCTTCGTTTTCGGAAAGGATCACCAAACCGGAACCATCTGCCAAATGCGACATTCCATTGGCTTTGATACCTTGAATGGTATTTTCCTTATCAACAATAACAAGGCGGTTTACCTTTTTGGTGAAGAGGCTCAGCATCATGCTGACATCCTGAAGGGTTGGAACAAAACGTCTCATAGGTTTGGATTTTCAGAGCGTGAATAATTGGTAAATGGAAAAGAAAAAAACAAGGGAGGCTACGAAGCCAAAAAACCAATACCAGGGTGCAGGATGTTGACCATCTTCCGAACGGAACTTTTTACGGAGAATGGAAAGCACGCTTTGGTGAATTTTATCCATTGATTTTTCATTTTTTTCAATGTAGTCTACCGCACCTTTTTTAATGGTCTCGGCAGCAATGCTTGGGTTTTCCTGTGCACTCAAAACGATAACCGGAGTGTCGCTTTTTCTTTTGCTCAATTGGTTGAGCATGTCGATACTGGTTAATTCATCACTCAGGTTGTGGTCGAGAATGATCAAATCGGCTTTGTTGTTTTTGAGGTAACGCAGACTGTCTGCCACGCGATCGAAAACCATGATTTTGTTAAAATGCTTACGCATGTGAAAAATCAGCAGGTGTTGGAAGGGAAGGTTGTCTTCCACGATGACACAGGTTTTGAAAATCGGAGCAGCAGACATAGCGTTCATTATTTATAGGAAACCTGAATTTGTTTGGGATAATTCGACAATACATGCAGTATGCCGTTGTGGAATTGATGATCTTCTGCTTTTGGAACAAAGCTTTTGTTGATAATCACCATATCCGGATCGAGGTGCAGGTTGTTGTAGCAGTCGCGGAAATTCGACCACATGTAGGCAACTGCCTCGGAGGTCAATGCCTCTTCTTTGGAGAAGCCAACCATGAATACCAGTTTTGTTTTATTCGTTGCCATAAGTGTGCGTTTGAATTCACTTATGCCATTCCGATGCCAATGGTGGATATCGGGTTAAAATCCCAGTAAAATCAAGCGTTTTGTTTTTTGGGAGGTGCCGAAGTTTTCCCTATTTGGGAAAAGATGATGGG
>JBIKKU010000053.1:0-12378 GCA_044360245.1 Flavobacteriales bacterium
AGGTAGCAGGAACGAAAACCGAAAGATGCCATGCCATTGATTTTACCACCGCTCGACATTCAATGGGAGTGGATTTGAGTGCGTGAACTTTTGAAACATGACCATTGCTTTCAATAAGCAAACGCAACAAAAGTTTAACTGGAGGAAGAATTCCCTGCACTTGAAATTCCTTCTGCAAATCGCGCTGAATATCTTTCTTCAATTGTGCTTCTCCTCCGGCATATTTTGCGGGAACATCGTACGTATTGAATGTTTCTTGATCGGAACTGACTCCATACTTTTTCAACATATCCCACTGATAGGTAGGAATAGCCGGTGATTGAATCACATTTCCTGCAACTCCACTGGTATCATAAGCAATGGCGAATGATCCACTCAAACGCACATCTGTCTCCATACGCTTTTGTCCGTTCTTGTAATAACTGTAATAATGCAATGAAACCAATTTGCCCTGCTCGTATTTTCGTGCACTATCAAGCAATCCCGAATGGTAATACTGTAAAGATGAATCGCCGTTTAATGCATAAATACACTGCAAACCTTCAGCTAATCCATGCAAATAATTCCCACGGAACATGCATTGATTTTTTGCCTCAAGCGAATCGTATTTATACAATACCACTTCACCATGCAGTTTTCCTTTTGCATAATGACGAACGCCTTTAATGATAGTTTGTTGGTTATAGCTCATCCATTTTCCGGATTGCAATCCTTGCTCATAAAATCCTTCTGTACGAATACATGCCCCTTTGAAGAGAAACTGATTCCAAATGACTTTTTCCCGCAATTCTTCATCGTTTTGCAAACGCTTCAAAAATGAAATAGAATCGTCCAATTGCGAGGACCATAAAGCAGTTGGATAGAAAGAACAATAATAGCCATCGCGATAACCATGTTTGAAAACAGAAACCGATCTTTTGTATCCATCAGGATAATATTGCACTTCAAACCCATGTTTCTGGGAATCGATGTACTCTGTTTCAATCATGACAATTTCCGGAGCATAAAATTCAAAATGCCTGTAAAATTGCTGCAGGAACACCAAGCAACAAATACCAAAAAGCAGATAGGATTTCCGGAATTTCATCACACCAAATTAAGCAATTATCATCGCTTTTAGTTTTTAGGCATAATCGACTCAAGAATTGAACCAATTTTTCCTAACTTGATTTCATGTTTCGAATCCTTCTACTCGCCATCAGTTGCCTAATAGCAATAAGCTCGCAGGCACAATATGCCAATCAAGGCACGCTCGATATTGACCTTAGCGTAGGATTGGGTATGTACCATGGGTACGAGAACATTCGTCCCGAAGCCGAGCTCAACAAGGTAAATGCAGCAGCCACCGTATTGCATTTTGATGTCAATTATTTTGCACAGGACCGCATCTCGGTGGGAGCACAATTTCGCGGACTGCGTTACATTACCGAAGATGATTCAACCGCCGTAATCAATGCGGCATCGTCGAATGGCATTTTGTTGCATGGCGACTACCACTTTTCCAATCGCCCAAAATTTAATGCTTACCTGGGATTTGGACTTGGCGTTAATGGATTTGTTTACGACCGAATGATTACCGATACGAATAACGTTACCACCCGAGGAACCATTCGTGCCGCCGGTAGCATCATCGATTTACGCAGTGGATTGCGCTGGTGTTTTTCAAAACATTTTGGCTTTCACCTGAGTGCAAATTATTCTGTTTATCCCATGCAAGTGATTTGGGCAAAAGTAAACGGCAATAAAATTGATGAACTCGATTACGTTCCTGTGGAAGATGTCATCATCAATTTTCGTGGTGTGGAGCTTATTGCCGGATTCTCCATCTATTTTTAGTAATCAACCATTACACATCAAGTCGAGTGTTTTTGTAATAAGCGGTATCTTGTTGGGTCATTAATTTGGTATGCAAGGTAATTTGTCCGGTATGGTAGGAAAAATGTTCCATCACATGCATCAAAATGGCCATGCCTGTTTCTTCAAAAGTCTGCACTTTTCTGACAAGAAATAAATCCTCAGGCTTTAAAATTTTCAGAACTTCTTCCATATCTTTTTTAAGAGTGTAAAGCATTTGTAGCAAATCCGATTTTGCGATAGGACCGGGTGTTTCAAATTCTTCCGATCGTTTTCTATGGTCGGGTTCAGCTCCTAATCCTGCAACAATCCATTGCCTTCCATTTCCACACAAGTGCAATACCAGATTACCGACGCTCACCACCTTTTCGTTCGGACGAAACCAAACCTGTTCATCGCTGAGCATGTTTAAACATTGTGCCATTCGCATCATGCTTTCATCGAATACCCTCCGGCGAAATTCATCCAGCAGCGCATTTAAAAACTTTTCATTTTCCATCGAACATGAACCAAAACCTTAAGGTAGAGGTTTTCAGCCTTTCCTCGCCCCGATTTCATAATCTGTTCATTTTCAGTTAACTGAAAGTCATTAAAAAAGCCTACCTTTGCGCCCTGATTTTAAATCCATTTATGCAGAAGCTGAGGAATATCGCGATTATCGCGCACGTTGACCATGGTAAAACCACGCTGGTAGATAAAATGCTACTTGCCGGAAAATTGTTCAAAGACCATGAAACACCCGGGGAATTGATCCTCGATAACAATGATCTTGAACGCGAGCGCGGTATTACCATCCTCGCCAAAAACGTATCTGTTCGTTACAAAGATTACAAGATTAACATCATCGACACTCCCGGACACGCCGATTTTGGTGGTGAGGTTGAACGCGTTTTGAACATGGCAGATGGTGTGTTGTTGCTGGTGGATGCTTTTGAAGGTCCAATGCCACAAACACGCTTTGTTACTTCTAAAGCGCTTGCCTTGGGCTTGAAACCTATTTTGGTGGTGAACAAGGTTGACAAACCCAACTGTACACCCGAGGAAGCTTATGAAGCTGTTTTTGAATTGATGATGAACCTCGACGCAACCGATGAGCAATTGGAATTCCCTGTTGTTTACGGTTCTGCAAAACAAAACTGGATGAGCACCGATTTCAGAAAGCCAACCGACAACATCGAAGCGCTTTTTGAAATGATCATTCAACACATTCCTGAACCTAAAATCGAAGAAGGTACTCCGCAATTGCTGATTACTTCACTCGACTTTTCGCAATACATCGGACGCTTCGCCATTGGTCGTTTGCAACGTGGAACACTGAAACCCGGACAACAAGTTTCACTTGTAAAACGCGATGGAAAAGTAGTGAAACAACGCATCAAAGAACTCTTCGTTTTTGAAGGATTCGAAAAACGCAAAACCGAATTGGTTGAAGCAGGAGATATTTGTGCTGTAGTGGGTATCGACGGTTTCGAAATTGGTGATACCATCGCCGATTTCGAAAATCCTGAAGCACTCAAAACCATCGATATCGAAGAGCCTACCATGAGCATGCTCTTCACCATCAACAACTCTCCTTTCTTTGGTAAAGAAGGTAAGTTTGTTACTTCTCGTCACTTGAAAGAACGTTTGGATCGTGAGCTTGAAAAAAATCTTGCATTGCGTGTAAAAGAAACTTCTTCTGCAGACTCATTCAATGTTTCCGGACGTGGTGTATTGCACTTATCCGTACTCATCGAAACCATGCGTCGCGAAGGATACGAATTGCAGATTGGTCAGCCTCAGGTAATCTTCAAAGAAATTGATGGTCAGAAATGCGAACCTATCGAGGAACTCACCATCGACCTTCCTGAAGAACATGCCGGTAAAGCCATTGAAATGGTTTCTACACGCAAAGGTGAAATGGTGAACATGTCGCCAAAAGGTGGACGCATGATCATGCAGTTCATTATTCCTTCACGTGGTTTGATCGGCTTGCGTAACAACTTACTTACGGCAACAGCAGGTGAAGCGGTAGTAACACATCGTTTTAAAGAATACCAACCTTTCCGCGGAGAAATTCCGGGGCGTCAGAATGGCTCACTCATCTCCATGGAAACCGGTGAATCCATTGCTTATTCCATCAACAACCTTCAGGATCGTGGTACCTTCTTCATTGAAGTTGGAGAACCCATTTATGAAGGTCAGGTTGTAGGAGAAAACACTCGTCCCGGCGACATGGTGGTAAACATCACCAAAACCAAAAAACTCACCAACATGCGTGCATCCGGTTCGGATGATAAAATGCGCATTGCTCCTCCTGTGAAATTCTCACTCGAAGAAGCACTGGAATACATTCAGGGTGATGAGTATGTAGAGGTAACACCTTCCAATATTCGTCTGCGTAAAGTATTGCTTACAGAAAGCGACCGCAAACGCGCATCGAATACTAAACTGACGCTGTAACCATTTTCTTCTATCAAAATCCCCGGTAGCACCGGGGATTTTTTTTGCCCAATTTTTCCTACTTTGTGGGATATGCTGCGTTCTATATTACTTATTACAGTGGTCATTGGGCTTCTGTCAAACGTATTGTACGTTACTGCACAAACCCCTCGGCCTCCTGCTTTGGTCTTGTCGGAACTTCGTTCCGGAACATCAACAGATACCACGCGTATACTGTTGTTGCATGAACTCTCCTTGTTTTACGTAAACTCCGGAAAACCAGATTCCGTAAAGTATTATTCAGACCTGGCTTTAAAAGTCTCTAATGAAATCGGTTACCGAAAAGGCATTGCAGAGTCCTATAGCCGAAATGCGGTAATTGCGCTTGATCAGGGAAAAAATGATGATGCCGAGAAATGGTATCGAAAGGCATTGTCGATTCGCAGAGAAATTGGCGATTCACTGGCCGTTGCAAGAACGCTTGTGTCGATAGGTATTACTTACCAAAATCGCGCACAGTATGCTGAGAATACAAATCTGCTTTTTGAAGCATTAAGAGTTTTGGGAAAAGATTCCGGTCAGGTGGCTCATATGATTCGGAATAACATTTACAACAATCTGGGGAACGTATACTTCTTCCAGAACATGCCCGACGAAGCAGAGAAAAATTATCGCCTTGCAGCTGAATATGCAGGAAAATGTAATGATTATAAAGCACAAGCCATTGCCATTTACAACACTTCGCTTATCATGAACCTTCGAGGTGAGTACCGCAAAGCATTGCAGACACGATTTCAGGTGTTAAGTTTATTTGAAAAGGCAGAAGAACCACAACTCATTGCCTCTGCATGCAACGGTATTGCGTCAAGTTATGCCAAACTAAACATTAAGGACAGTTCCAGACATTATCTCGTGCGTGCTTTGGAAATCAATCGAAAAGCCAGATTGCAACATGACATGACAATGAATTATCTGAATTTGGCAGATATTGATTACCATAACTCCAAACAACAACAGGCCGAAAAATATTTTGATTCCGCCTACCAAAACGCACTCAAAACAGGCGACCGAGGTATGTTAAAAGAATATTTCATGATGCGTACCAACCTTTACCGGGAAGAAAAAAAATATGATCAAGCACTGGATCACCTATTGCGTTATGTAGAATTACGAGACAGTTTACATAGTGAAGATCAAATTTTAGCCATAAAAGAAGTTGAAGGAAAATACCTGAACGAAAAAAAACAACATGAGATTGAAGCGCTGAACAAACAGAAAAAATTGGATGATCTTGAAATTGAGCAGCAAAAATTATCCAACCAAAAAAACAGGCAACTCATGTTTTTTCTTTCCATAGGCATTGTATTGGTGGGTGCCCTTGCTTATGCCTTTAGAAGAAATTACAAGCAAAAGCAGCGCGATAATGAAATTATTGCAATTCAAAAACAACAGGTGGAATACCAAAAAATACAGTTGGAATCAAAAAACAAAGAAGTCACCGATTCCATTCAATACGCCAAAAGAGTTCAGGAAGCTATATTGCCATCTGATGCTGATTTCAAGGCAGAATTTGACCTTTCCTTTATTTTCTTTCAACCAAAAGACATTGTTTCCGGCGATTTTTATTTCATGGAAAAAACCATTGCACCGGAAGGTGATGAATTGGTTTATGTGGCTGTTGGAGATTGTACCGGACATGGGGTTCCCGGAGCGATGGTAAGCGTAGTTTGCTCAACTGCACTCAGCAGAAGTATCAAGGAATTTGGATTAACCGATACAGGCAAAATTCTTGACAAAACAAGAGAACTGGTCATAGATACACTTGCCAAAGGACAGAAAGAAATTCGTGACGGCATGGATATTTCAATGGTTTGCATTTGCAAAAACAAAAAAACAATTCAGTGGTCGGGTGCAAACAATTCAATCGTTCTAACCTATCCAAGCCTATCAGATTATTGTGAATACAAAGCCGATAAACAACCTATTGGAAAATTCGAAACCTCACAACCTTTTAGTGCAAGAGAAATTGCCATAGAAAAAGGAATGCGTTTGTTCTTATTTTCCGATGGGTACGGTGATCAATTTGGTGGTGAAAAAGGAAAAAAATTCCGTGAATCGAACCTCAAAAAATCCTTTGTTGACCATAAGGAACGTGCTATGCCTGAATTGCATCAAGTATTAAAAAAACAATTTTCCTCTTGGAAAGGAGAATTGGAGCAAATTGATGATGTATGTGTTTTAGGAATTCAGTTTTAAGGGATTCTTCAAAGATTTAAACGCATTAAAGACTTCCGTACATCCAGGTAATAATAGCACGATCATCACCGGTACTCACCAGCAATTTCTTTTCCTTGTCCAAATACAAAGCGTTCACGGAACTTTTGTGTCCATCGGAATCCTTGCGGTCTATGCGTTGTAAAAAATCCAATGGCGTAGAGAAAACTTTCAGCGTTTTATCGCGCGAACAAGAAAAAACTAAACCGGAATTTTCATCAGCACATAAGCCGTAAATGGCATAATTGTGTGCAGGAATTTTTTTCTTCAAAACAATGGAATTATCCAGCCATTGGTAATGATGTAAAAAAGCATCTTTGCCTCCGGTGTAAAAATCGTTTGCACCGCAAAACACTAGACTATTCACACCAAGATCGTGCGCGCGGAAACGATAAACTTCATTAAAAAATTCAGGTTCCAATACCACCACATCTCCATCGGCACATCCAATAAACAAATAGTGCGAAGCAGAAATAACAAGACACCTCAGTTTTTCGAGCGAGATCGGTAAATCAATCAGCAAACGGAAATCGGCAGCATCCCAGGCGCAAAACCTGCCATCACCCGAAATGGAATAAAGCCTTTGGTATTGAGCATCAAACACAATGGAAAAAATTCCCTTTTCCTGGTGTCGGATTAATTTCAATTCCTGACGTTGGGCCAAATCCACAAAACGTAAATCGCCATTGTCGTGACCAACCACTAGCAATTGTTTTTCAGGAACATGACACAAACTGAAAATGGGCGATCCTGTATTGATGGAAAAACGCTCCACCTGTCCGAATACATAATTCCACTCCGCCACAAAACCATCCGAACTGCCCGAAAACACCGTTCGTTCCGACCTGCCTTTGCACAAAGCATAAACCGGACCGGCATGTCCCTTTAATTCTCCTCTTTTTTTCAATGGCAATTCCACACCCCAAAATACAGCATTATCGTCCAAATGAACAACCTGACAAAATGCACAAGCTACTTCACCTGTCCCTGCAAGTTTTACATGCTATTCCCTTGAATTTCAAGGAAACCGTAAGATTCCGGCCTTACTCCTTGCCATTTTGACACGTTCGCATATTTGGATTGGAGTTTGTGTAATTCATTCCATCTAAAAAACACGACAAACATGAGCACCACTACAGGAAAGATTAACGTTCAGACAGAGAACATTTTCCCCATCATCAAAAAATTCCTCTATTCCGATCACGAGATCTTTTTACGCGAATTGGTTTCCAATGGCGTTGATGCAACGCAAAAATTAAAAACACTTGCTTCCCTTGGAGAATTCAAAGGAGAACTGGGTGATTTGCGCATTCGTGTTTCCATCGATAAAGAAAACAAAACGCTTACCATTTCCGATCACGGACTTGGCATGTCGGCCGAAGAAGTTGAAAAATACATCAATCAGGTTGCGTTTTCGGGCGCGCAAGAATTTGTAGACAAATACCAGGATAAAGCACAGGGGATCATTGGTCATTTTGGTCTTGGTTTCTACTCCGCCTTCATGGTTTCGAAAAAAGTGGAGATTCTCACCAAGAGTCACACCGATGCTCCCGCTGTGCGCTGGGTATGCGAAGGCAATCCGGAATACAGTTTGAGTCCCGCAGAAAAATCCGAACGCGGAACCGACATCATTCTACACCTTGCCGAAGATTCCGAAGAGTTTTTGGAAGAAGGCCGCATCAACAGCATCCTTACCAAATACTGTAAATTTTTACCAGCAGAAATTGTGTTCGGATCAACTTCCGAAAAAATCACCAAGGAAGATGGTACTGAGGAAGAAGTGCAAAGCGAGAAAGTGATTAACAATCCGAATCCTGCATGGACCAAAGCTCCTGCATCGCTTTCGGAAGAGGATTACAAAAATTTCTACCATGAATTGTATCCTTTTGCAGAGGAGCCTTTGTTTCATATTCACCTCAACGTTGATTATCCCTTTAACCTGACCGGAATTCTGTATTTCCCTGTATTAAAAAACAATGTAGAAGTACAGAAAAACAAAATTCAGTTGTACTGCAATCAGGTATTTGTTACCGACCAGGTAGAAGGCGTGGTTCCTGAGTTCCTGATGCTGCTGCATGGTGTCATCGATTCGCCGGATATTCCGCTGAACGTTTCGCGTTCGTATTTGCAAAGCGACGCCAACGTGAAAAAAATTGCAGCACACATTTCCAAAAAAGTTTCCGACAAACTCGAGGAGATGTTTAAAAACGATCGCGCTGATTTTGAAAAGAAATGGGATAGCATTCAGGTATTCATTCAATACGGCATGCTGACGGATGAAAAATTCTACGATCGTGCTCAAAAATTTGCTTTGCTGAAAAACACTGAAGGAAACTATTTCACATTTGAGGAATACACCGAAAAAATCAAACCGGTTCAAACCGATAAAAACAATCGTTTGGTTTACCTGTATGCCGGTAACGATCAGGCTCAACATCAATTCATCCAAAGCGCCAAAGACCGTGGATACGATGTATTGCTGATGGATGGTCCGCTAGCACCACATTTCATTTCCAAGCTCGAAAGCAAACTAAGCGATGCGAATTTTGTGCGTGTGGATTCCGACACCATCGACAAACTCATCCAAAAAGATGAAGAACTTCCTTCAAAAATTTCTGAAGAAGAAAAGGAAAAATTGAAACCTGTTTACGAAGCTTTCGTTGATAAGAACAAATTTACCGTTGTCTTCGAAAACATGAGTGAAAAAGATGTGCCTGTGATGGTCACACAAACCGAATTCCTGCGCCGCATGAAAGAACAGGAAGCCATGGGTGGTGGCGGATTTTACGGCAACTTTCCTGAGATGTACAATCTTGTCGTGAATAGCAATCATCCGATTACCGGTAAAATTCTAAGCGAATCGAACGATGAACGAAAAAACGCCATTACACGTCAGTGTGTTGATCTGGCCCTACTCTCTCAAGGTTTGCTCAAGGGAGAAGAACTCACGCGTTTTATCAAGCAATCGGTAGAACTGATGGAAAAATAATTTGAACACCTTATCAATTTGTAAACTTTAACCAACACTTATATTTAAAAAAATGAAAATCAAACCTATCTGGATTATCCTTGGCTTATTTGGAGTTTTTGTACTCTGGTTTATTTTTTCCGCTATTGGAAATTTCAACCGCATGGTAAGCGCTTCGGAACAAGTGGACAACAAATTCGCCGACATCCAGGCACAGTACCAACGTCGTTTTGACCTGATTCCGCAATTGGTGGCCGCTGTTGACATGAATGCCGAAAACGAAAAAGAAATTTTGACCAAAGTCACCCAATACCGCGCAGGAATTTCGGATGCCGTAAACGCTGCTGATATTGATAAACTGGAAGGTTTGGGAACCGAAATCAAATCGACTTTTGCCCTGCAGATGGAAGCTTATCCTACCTTGAAAAGTCCGGATGCCTTCCGCGATTTGCAAGCACAATTGGAAGGTACCGAGAACCGAATTCAAAAAGCGAGAGAAGACTTTAACGCTGCCGTGAAAAATTACAATGTCCTTATTCAACGCTTCCCGGGTAATATGTTTAACAGCATGTTAGGTTGGGGTTATGAAAAGAAAGAAGGATTTAAAATCTCCACACCCGAAGCTGAAAAACCGGTGGATGTGCGCAAAGAATTTTCGAAATAATGCCACGAAATCTGTTTACGGAAGAAGAGATTCGTGCAATTGAATCGGCCATTGCAAAAGCGGAGCAGCAAACATCCGGAGAGATCAGGTTGTTTGTCGACCTCCGCTGCAAAGGCGAGGTGATGGACCGCGCTGTTTGGGTTTTCCGTCGCTTAAAAATGCACCGCACCAAAGAACGAAATGGCGTGTTGTTTTACATTGCTTTAAACGATCGCAAATTTGCCATTCTTGGAGATTCAGGAATCAATACCAAAGTACAAGCGGATTTTTGGAATCATATTCGCGATGAAATGACTTCATACCTCAAATCTGGCGAACATGTAAAAGCCTTGTGCAACGGAATTGAAAAAGCCGGTATTGCGCTTGCCGAACACTTTCCTCTGAAATCCGACGACCGCAATGAATTGAGCAACGAAATCAGTTTTGGATCATGAGACAACTAATTCCATTACTGTTTGCATTTGCACTGCTTGGTTCATGCAACAACTTACCCGAAGAACAATACGGCGCAGAGGGCATTCCGAAAAGACCTGTACCCAACCGTTTGGTCAACGATAATGCTGACATCCTCAGCGATGGACAGGAAAAGGAATTTGAAAAAATTCTGCAAACCTATTCCATGCAAACCAAAACGGACATTGTGATTTACACCACGGCATCGTTCAATGGTTTTGACAAATCCACTTTTGCTTTTCGCATTATCGACAGTTGGGGAATTGGCGATAAAGAAAAAGACAACGGACTATTAATTCTGCTGAAACCCAAAGAAACTGCGGCTGACAATAAAGGTGAAGTATTTATAGCCACCGGTTCTGGAATGGAAGCTGCCATTCCGGATGTAACTGCAAAACGCATCGTTGAAGAGCGTATGATACCTTTGTTCAAACAACAACAGTATTATGCCGGATTGAAAGTGGGTGTTGACGAATGCATGATTTTGGCTTCAAAAGAATTTCAGCCGGTAAAAGCAAAAAATTTCGAGTCCTACAAAAAACAATTTCCTTGGGCAGGAGTAATCGGTCTTGCGCTTGTTGTAATTTTTTATTTCATCTTTTTCTCCGGTCGCATGGGTAAAGGAAACAAAGTGAATCAGGTAAATCCCTGGACTGCCCTTTGGTTTCTGAATATTTTTGGAAGCGGCAGAAGTCACTACGGCGGAGGCTGGGGTGGCGGAGGCTGGGGAGGCGGCGGCGGAGGTGGCGGCGGCTGGGGCGGATTTGGCGGCGGAGGTTCCAGCGGCGGCGGCGCAGGGGGATCGTGGTAATCAGTCGATACGCTCCACAATCATGCGGTTTCCATTTTGATGGTAACGCCAATTGGAATCGAAAATAAACTTGAGGTAGCGGTTGTAAAGATTCAGACGTTTTGTGGCTTCATCGGGCGATTCATTTTCCTTTGGTTCACCCGTAAATTCCACCAAACGTAAATTCGGATGTTCTGCCATGTAATTGCACACAATATCAACAATGGTAGCCATTACACGGTAAACTTCTCCGCGATTGGTAACGGCATATTCTTCACCTCCAAACTCTTCGTTCAACACACCAAAAGCAACAGTAGCATGAAGCAGATTATCTTTCTTACGCGCAAAACGAACCTCGTACTCGATCCCGGAATCGGTCGTGAAGAGATACACACTTCCGGAGCTTATCGCTGGAGGAATGATTTTATAAGATTGACTGCCGGTTCGTGTGCTCACAAAAAAAACGCCTAAGGCTTAAAAATAATACTTTTGATCGTTCGTCTGCAAAAATAGAAATATGGCAAAATACGGCAAATGGATTGGTGGCGCTTTAGGGTGGGCCATCGGATTAGGAAGTCCCATTGGGGCGGTTCTGGGCTTTGCAGTGGGTTCCATGGTGGACGCCACTTCCCTCAAGCGCGACCCTGAATTTGAAGAAAAAGTTAAGGCTGCACAGCGTGAAAGGGAGCAATACCGCCACCATACGCGTCCGGGCGACTTTTCGGCTGCTCTTCTGGTACTTACCGCAGTGGTCATGAAAGCCGATGGCAAAGTGATGAAATCGGAGCTGGAATTTGTCAAAAACTTTTTCCGTCAGCAATTTGGCGAAAGGGCCATGCAACAGCAAATGGGCGTTCTCAAGGACATTTTAGACCGCGATATTCCGGTACGCGATGTTTGTCTTGAGATCAAACATTACATGGAACACCCCATGCGACTGCAGTTGATGCACTA
>JBIKKU010000054.1:0-12363 GCA_044360245.1 Flavobacteriales bacterium
ATCGGCATTGCTTCCATTGACCCTCAACAGTTCGAGCGAAGGAATGACAAACAAACCATCCTGGAGGGTGCTTACCCAAAAATTGTTTTCCTTATCGCAAAACACCATGGAAACTTTTGCGCCGGGAAAAATTTCAGGATGACCATCGATGGTTTGATGTTCGGCCTTCAAACGAAAAGCGCCATCCAATGTGGCAATCCACAAATTTCCAAAAGCGTCCTCTGAAACATGATGCACTCTGGAAGTATTGTTTTTGGCTTGGAGCTCTTGGGTTAAAGTGCAGGTATTGTTGGAGATCGCATAAATCCGGAATTGCAATTCCATAATATCTTCAACCAAAACATGCAACACTCCTTTCTTCTTGAAAAACAAAAAACGATAGGATCCTTTTTTCTTATCGAATGATAAAAGTTTTTTTACCGAAAAATCTTTCTCCTCGAAAGAAACGATACCAAAGGATGGATCGGCAAGAAAAATTTGATGGTCGTGATAAAACATTTCCGCAAAAACACCAATGCGAATATTCTCTTTGATGTTTGATTTGATGACAACCTCACCTTGATCGGAATATAGATACATGGAATCCTGCACAGGCAACCAAAGCCGCTGCTGACGATCTACGGCGTATTGTCCGATGTTCACCCCCGAAAGCGAATGGTCGTGAATCAATAAAAGCGAATCACCGGAGACTCTGAAAAATTGTCCGCTAAAATTTCTGCACCAAACTCTTCCTTTTCCATCGAGCAGAAGGTTGGACATCGAACGTGATGTTTGCTTGCTGTTACGGTAAGCATGAAAACGAAAACCATCGTATCGAAACAATCCCGCATCACAACCAATCCAAATGTACCCGAAATCATCCTGAAGCAATTGGTAAACCTCATTGGAAGGCAAACCTTCTTCGTCGGTGATTCGGTAAAAATAGGGGTGTCCTTGCGCGACTGACCGAAACAGTGGAAAGAGGGTAAAAAAGCCAATCAGCAGCAAGATTTTCATCGCTGCAAAAATGAAGATTAATACCCTTTTGACCAAGCAATTTGACATGAGTGGTCGATTTCAATTCATGAATTGCATACTTTTAGGCATGTCATTAAGCGTAACCAGCGACGAGCATTTTATGCGTCAGGCTCTCAAAGAAGCACAAGCCGCCTTTGAGCAAGACGAAATTCCTGTAGGAGCGGTCATTGTTTGCAAAAACCAAATCATTGCCCGTGCGCACAACCTCACCGAACGTTTGCAAGATTTTACAGCACATGCCGAAATGCAAGCCTTCACATCTGCATCGAATTTTTTAGGAGGGAAATACCTAAATGAATGCACGCTTTATGTCACACTTGAACCTTGTGTGATGTGTGCCGGTGCATCTTTCTGGACACAAATTGGCCGAATTGTTTTTGGTGCTCACGATGAAAAACGTGGCTACAAAAAATTCAATGAAAGCATTGTACACCCGAAAACCGAAATGCTAGGCGGGATTTTGGAAGATGAATGTGCAGCGCTTATCCGAGAATTCTTTCGAAAAAAAAGACAATGAGGTTTTTTCTGATTTAGGAATTTTGATTTGAATTTTTCTGTTTAATCAAAACAAGCGAACTACATTGCTTGCCTATTTCAGATTTGTTTCAACCCACAAGACCTTTTCATTTCTTTTTCTTTTTCCCTTTCAATTGAACATCCTTCAAACGCAAGGCAATGGCTTCCTGCAGTAAAAACCGCAGCTGTTCTTCTTTGGATTCATCCCAAGGAAAAATTGAAAAATGACGAATTTGTTTGAGGTGATCCCCGCTTAACCAGGATAAGTCCTGATCCAATCGTTTGCCGTCGACGAAACCGAGATAACTGTTTTCGTTTTTACCTGATACATAAAGCAATGGACCATGGTAATAATAAAACGGCGTTCCATAGCTAAACTTCTCTTCGATACCCGGAGCGGCAGAGAGGATGATTTCCCGAATTGGGAAAAGCACGGATTGCAGGAATTCCGGCTGATTCAGAAGAAATATTTCTACCCTTGGATGCATTACTTGTTGCTGCAATAATACTTACATTTGTGCAACCAAATCAACCTATTGTTGTTATCATTTTCAAATCATACTTTTTATGTATCCACCAGAATTAGTTGCTCCCATGAAAAAGGAGCTTGTTGATGCAGGATTTACTGAATTGCTCAACACGCAAGATGTCGACCAGCAAATGAAATCTACAGGAACTACACTTGTTGTAGTGAACTCTGTTTGCGGTTGCGCTGCCGGCGCTGCTCGTCCGGGTGTTCGTCTTTCCCTGAAAAACGGAAAACTCCCACAACACCTGACTACTGTTTTTGCAGGTGTTGATCGCGATGCTGTTGAACAAGCGCGCAAATACATGTTGCCATATCCTCCATCTTCTCCTGCCATTGCCTTGTTTAAAGATGGTAAGTTGGTACACATGTTGGAGCGTCACCACATTGAAGGTCGCACTGCCGACATGATTGCCGAAAATCTTAAAGTAGCATTCGACGAATTCTGCTGAAAAATTTACGCCAACAAAAAAGCCCCGATGAAATTCATCGGGGCTTTTTTTATGTTCAATTTTTAGTTAGCAGCAATCAATTCCGGGCGCACTACTTTCACTCCTTTTCGCTTGGCAAAAGTTTGAATGCCTTTGGTCATCCAATCGTAAAACGCGTTCACTTCACCATGCGTTTGATAAGATGCTTTACTGTTGAGCATTTCACCATTGGCGTCCAACATCACATACAGAGGTTGTGAACTTTCACCGTATATACGTACTTCCATATCAGCCCATTTCTGACCAACATTTCTGAATTTTCCTGCATCAGGATCGGATGGATCCAATTTCGTGCGTTCATCCACATGCAATGAAATAATGACCATGGAATCGCGCATGAGTTGTAAATTCTTTTCTGCCGACCAAACATTTTGTTCCATCTTACGGCAGTTTTCGCAACCATATCCTGTAAAGTCGATAAGGGCCGGTAATCCTTTTTCACGTGCATACGCCATACCATGCTCGTAATCGTGGAAAGTCACCAATTGATGCGGACCATATTCAGCATGTTCAGGCATTCCTTCTTCCCCTGCTTTGCCACCTTCGGGCGCTCTATTTCCAACGCCATAAGGAGATTCTGAATATTCCATTGGAGGCGCAATACCTGCAAGTAAATTCACAGGCGCTCCCCACAAACCGGGAATTAAATACATCATGAATGAAAACACCAATACCGCCATCACCGTTCGACCGGAAGAAATTCTTCCACCGTGATCGGAGTCGTGCGAGAGTTTGAACATCCCCAAGAGATAGAATCCCCACAAAGCAAGCACCGCAATAAATATGGCAAGGAACACTTCACGTTCAAGCAAATGGGTTTGGTAAACCAAATCAGCTTTCGACAAAAACTTGAGCGACAATGCCAACTCAATAAATCCTAAACTGACTTTCACGGTATTCAACCAACCGCCCGAAGAAGGCATGCTGTTGAGGAATCCGGGGAAAATCGCGAACAAGGTAAAAGGCAAAGCAATAGCCATGGAGAACCCAAGCATTCCGAATATCGGACCCATGATGCCTTTGGAAACGCTTTCAACCAACAGGGTACCAACAATTGGTCCGGTGCAAGAAAAAGAAACCAATGCCAGCACAAATGCCATGAAGAAAATTCCAAGCAATCCTCCTTTATCGGCATTTTTATCTGCAGCATTTACCCATTTGGAAGGCAAGACAATTTCGAATGCACCAAAAAATGAAATGGCGAAAATGACAAGTATGAGGAAAAACAAAAGATTGAAAACAAGACTTGTGGACATTTCATTTAAAGCAGTTGGACCGAGTGTAACTGTAATCAGAAGTCCAAGCACAACATAAATTCCAATAATCGAAAGTCCATAAATAATTGCATTTGAAATTCCCTTTTTACGGTCTTTGGAAGATTTCAAAAAGAAACTTACGGTCATGGGAATCATTGGAAACACGCAGGGTGTAAGCAATGCAGCAAATCCGGAAAGAAAAGCAACAAGAAAAATGGCCCAATAGCTTTCGTGTTTTTCAGTGGCATGCATATCTTCCGCCTCGTGCAAATTGATGTCGGCAGTTAATTTATCCTTGAGCTTGTATTTCACATCTTGATGCAAAGCCATGAATTCCACGCCAACAGGCAATTTCCGGAGCAATAAAGAATCGTTGGTGTTTACTTTAATACGTTGACTAAATACAGCATCGTTGACAAATGCTTTAAACTTTCCGAATTTTTCGGATACAAATTCTCGCGTTGCACCCATTTTCAAATCACCCGCTTTTTCAACTCCGGCAGGCAATTGAAATTGAAGATTAAGGGTGGTCATTCCATTTTGTGAAGTCGCTTCTGCAGGAACAACCCATCCCGAATCGGCCACCAATTTCACGAACAATTCGTATTCGTTATCGCTGTATTTTTTGGAATAGATTTTAAATCCAACCGGAGTTACCGAAGAAGGTAATGAATCTTCTACCACAGTCGCTTCAGGCTCCTCTGTTTCGTTTTGCACTTCTTCCACCACATCAGCACCACCAACACATCCTTTTATTTTAAAGGTGAAAGGAACATAAGCAGGAGGTAAACATTTGCTTTCGTCACATTGCATGAATTCAATCTCACCTTTGATCTCGAAATTTTTAGCAGAGATTACTTTCACTTTTTGCTTGAACACTGCTTTGTGTTCCATGATGTTGTACTCGCCACCAAATCCTTCCATGAATTTGGATTTCGATTTACTCTCGCTCACCTTTCCTACTTTGGAATAGGCTTTTGATGCTGTAAATGTAAATCCTGTTGCAATGGGACCGTCTGTATTGGGCTGATTCTGCGAATAGATGTACCAACCATCGGCAATCGTCGCAGTGGCAATCAATTCCGCTTCACAGCCTTTCTGCACCACCTCAAACGACCAGGTAACATTATCAAATTTCTGCGCATCGGCATGCAAGACACCTGTAATAGCCATTAAGGCACTTAGCAACAGTTTTTTCATGGGATTCTTCATTTCGGTTTTCAAACTTATAGAATTATTCAACGCAGCTTTGTAATACACCTCACCGAACTTTTGCCCGGGAACGTTCTCTATTTTCTGACTAAGTGCAGAAGGGAATGCAAGGTCTGCCGAAAACACGGCAGTGTAGCAAAGGATTCCAAGAGCGACCAGACTGACTAAAATTCTCATGAGGTAATATTTCAACCTAATTATTTAAAAGTAGGCCTATTTATTGTTGTTCAGAGATTAAAACTGAATAACATCCTTGGATTTCTATCCCAAAAAACAGATCCTGATTTTAACAAAATCTGAGGCAACCGACCTCACTGTACACCAATTGATTAAAAAAGAAACCTCAAAAATCGATTTCTTCGTTGGGTCCCAGTTTGAATTTCTTTCGGAAATACCATGCAAAAAAGTAAAAGAAAGGAGTATCCAAAAGAGCAAGAATAACTTTAAACAGAAAGCCATTGATGAGCAGAGGTCCGAATAAAGCCCAAGGGATAGCCTCAAAATAACAAAGCACCAATAACACCACCAGCGTATCCAGAAATTGAGATGGAATGGTAGAAAAGTTATTCCGCAACCAAAGGTGTTTTCCATTGGTTTTTACCTTCCAGAAATGGAAAAGGCGAATATCTACAAACTGAGCAATAAGGTAGGCAGCCATGGATGCACCAACGGAATAAACCGTGCTTCCGAAAACATGGCGGAATTGATCATCGCTCACCGGCGAAAAATCGGTAGCGGGAACTAGACCGCTAATCCACACAATCAACAAGACAAATACACTCGAAACCAATCCCACCAACACAATCAAATCGGATCGCCGACGGCCGTATATTTCCGAAACGATATCGGTGATTAAAAAGGTAACCGGGTATGGGATAATGCCAACACTGATTTCAAACCGGTAATGTGTAATGTTGTACCAGGTGGAATTTTCGGATGAACCAAAATCAAGAAAGGTGAAAGGCTCCCAGAAAAAAAACTTCTGAAAGGTGAGATTACATGCAACAAGGGCAGCAATGAATACACCGCCAAGAATGAAATACATCTTCTCGGCGTCTTTTTTTAACTGTACGTCCACTTTCGGTTTTTAGCGAAGATAGGAAGAACAGCGCAAAGGGAATTTTGTTCCCGGATTAGTAAAAACTTACATCAACAATGCGATGGATGGGAATAGTCATTCCGTGTTTCAACACAATGTTTTTTTCTCCGGTAGCCCAAATGGTGGTTTCCACTTGTTTGAGCCCTTCTGCATCCATAAAGGTGATGCGGCATTTGTGCTGATCGATGTTACCCAGTGTAGTCGCCTTGGTCAGTTTTTCCACAAGCGTCTTGCGGTCGGCAGGATTTTTGTGGAGGTCTTCAGCAGGAAATTTCAAAGTGGCAACACTTTCCTTCGGAATCAATACGGGGGTAGCTGTATGCTCCATGGTTACTGGTTTTAGTGAAAGTATTTTACGGAGGACTTTTAAATAAGTTCCGTTCGTAGATAGATTATTTT
Source organism: Flavobacteriales bacterium (assembly GCA_044360245.1). Lineage (GTDB taxonomy): Bacteria > Bacteroidota > Bacteroidia > Flavobacteriales_D > UBA2798 > UBA2798. The sequence goes on from JBIKKU010000054.1 coordinate 6,517, forward strand.
AAAGTAACGACCAATGCCCTTTGTGTATCGCTCTTGATGCGGTATCTATCGTCGATGCGGTGGCCGATTACCCAGACAATTTGATCTCCCGAACACAGTAGTTTTACTTGCTCTTTTTCTACAGGCGATAATTTAAGGTCGATAAAAAAATCGCTCAGCTTTTTTCTTCCTTTCATGCCCAGAGGAAAAAAAGAATCGCCTTTGTGCCATGAACGCACCGACAAAGGAAACTTGAGCAAATCTGCATTGAGCCATGCACAAGATTTATCGTTATCAGGAATAAGCTCGCCTTCGCGCCATTCCAACTGCAGGGGAACCGGAAATTCAACCTGTGTCTGACCTTTGGCAATTTCGTAAATCTCAAGGTCTTCGGGCGTTACACGCGTAACCAAAAGGATGCCTCTGCTCAAGACCACACGGTGCGTGGAAGAGAAAAATTTCAGTCCGCTATGCAACTCATGGTGATCCAAAATTTGCGAGATCACTGCACCTCTGAATCCAAAAGGACGCAACAATTCAAACAAAACCAATTTCGGCGCAGGGGATTGGCGAATATGTTCCATTTCCATTTCAAATCCGAACTCCACCTTTTTGAAATATAGCTGTCGCCATTCTTCCATTTGGGCACGAAAAAAATCCTGGTAATCCTGAAACCTCAACATGGTTTCGGCCATGGTTTCCAAAAACGACGGAGCAATGTTTTCCATCAATGGAATAAGTTCATGACGAATGCGGTTGCGCAAATATTTATCCTCTGCATTGGAACTATCCTCACGCCAGCTCAATTGATGATGTGCAGCGTATTGCAACAATTCATTTTTGGAGAAGGGAAGCAAAGGCCTCAGCAATTGACCGTCCAATACACGCATTCCGGAAAGTCCATCCATACCGGCTCCTCGTGTAAGCTGAATGAAAAAAGTTTCCGCCTGATCATTGGCATGGTGTGCTGTAACCAAATGCGAAAACTTTTGTTGTTTCAACAAATCGCGAAACCAGGCATAACGTAAATCACGCGCGGCCATTTGAACAGAAACTTTTTCCTGTTCCATGTAAAGAGAAACATCAAATCTCTTTTGAAAAAAAGGAACATCCAGTTTTTCCGCCAAAGCTTCAGCAAAGCGTGCATCGCCTTCCGATTCCTCACCGCGCAATTGAAAGTTGCAGTGCGCAATTGAAAAATTGTATTTGCAACGCGAAAACAAATCGGACAATACCACCGAATCAACACCACCACTTAAAGCAAGCAGAAATTTATGTTCACCCGGTTCGGGAAACACTTCATCCATTACTTTTCGAAACTGTTGTTGCAAACTATCCATGTATCGCTCTTTCCATGGTCAATGCCTTGAGCAAACACTCTTCGTATTCCTTTTCAGGTATAGATGCTGCTGTAATGGCACTTCCTACGGCATAGGAAAGATAATGAATTCGGTGCTTATAGCGAATACTGCGGATGATGACATTAAGATCGAAATCACCATTGGAACGCACATAGCCCATGCTCCCTGAATACCATCCCCGTGCAAAATGTTCGTTTTGATCAATCAGTTCCATTGCCCGTTTTTTGGGAGCGCCGGTCATGGAACCCATTGGAAAAGTGGCACGAATAATATCATGCAAACCAATACCCTCTTTTACTTCACAGGAAACCGTAGAGATCATTTGGTGCACGGTGGGAAAGGAATAAATACCACAAAGTTCGTCGACTTTTACCGTGCCTGTTTTTGCCAAACGCGATAAATCATTTCGTACCAAATCTACAATCATCACATTCTCACTTACCTCTTTGGTATTGCTGCGTAAAGCTTCGATTATTTGGACGTCTTCGGAATCTGTTTTCCCTCTTGGTGCTGTTCCTTTAATGGGCTGAGAAAGGAGTCGTGTACTTGTTTTCCGGAGGAAGCGCTCCGGACTGCCACAAAGCAAAAAATCGCCTTGCATGCCAAAGGCTCCCGAAAAAGGGGCGTCGGAATTTCGCATCAAACGCATGAACAATCCGAACACGTCCTCGACTTTGGTATGCGAAAAAAATTCGGTGCAATAATTCACTTCATAAATGTCACCAAGACGAATATGTTCTTGAAGTGCAGAAACGGATTCCAGGTAGGAAGATTTTGATTGTCGAGGTAAAATTTCCACCTCCAACTTTTCATCACCATCTCCTTCAAAAATACTTTTCCAATCCTTGGTAAACCATTCCTCCTTGGGTAGAAGCCGAACAATGGCTGGCGTTTCAAAAGGATCGGAAGAAGTGGTTTGTAATTTTTCGATGGTGTTTTTTAAATCGTACGAAAGCAAGAGATAGGCATTTTCGTACTTCAAGTCCGCAGTGTTTTGGTGCAATTGAATTTCGCCTGTTGCAAGCACGGGAAAACCGTTTGGACCATTTCGCAAGACCATGAAAGGATCTCCCGATTGCATGAACGCTCTCAGACGTTGTTGAAACGCAATGGCTGAAAGCTCTGTCATTTTAATGGTATTGCAAGACCAAATCTTTAAGGCAGTCCACCCAAATTGGATGTGTGTTGAGAGACTCCACTAGATGTAAATCACCACCACACATTTCGTGGTAACGCTCTTTGTAGGCTTCACCAATTTCTACAGTAGTTTCCAAACAGTCGGCCACAAATGCAGGAGAAAACACCAAGAGTTTTTTCACTCCTTCTTTTCCCAGGCGCTCCAAGTTTTCATCGGCATAGGGACGAATCCAAGGTGTTTTTCCCAAGCGCGATTGAAAAGCAACCGAATATTTTGATTCCGGCAATTCCAATGCTTTGGCAATGAGTTTTGCTGTTTCAAAACAAGTGGCTTTGTAACAAAAACGATTGTCGTCTTTTACCCCATTCTCGCAACTATGGTCGGCACACGCGCGATTGTCGGAATACACTTTATCCACATGCCGTTCGGGCACACCATGGAAACTGAACATAACATGATCGTAGGCCGACAAATCATGTTCTTTTCCACGAGCTGCAAATGCTTGAATGTATTTGGGATGATCGTAGTATTGAGAAATGGCAATAACCTCCGGAATTACCCACCATTTGCGGATAATGGAAAATGCTTTATCGAGCGATGATCCTGTTGTTGATGAAGCATTGTGAGGATATAGCGGCAACAAAATCAGACGATCGTATCCTGCTTTGGAAATGCGTTCCATGACACTTTCCATGGATGGATTTTGGTAACGCATGGCAAATTCAACCGTAAAATTTTCGGGTAATACTTTTTGCAAATCTTCCTTCAATTTTAAACCATGCAAGAGCAAAGGCGAACCTTCGGGTGTCCATAATTTCTTGTACTCTTTTGCCGATTTCGGAGCACGAAAAGGAGCAATGATGCCATTGACCAAAAACCATCTTCCAATGGGATTGATATCAATCACCCTTCCGTCCATTAAAAATTCGCGCAAGTATTTTCTTACATCTCCCGTATTCGGCGAATCGGGTGTACCAAGGTTAATAAGGAGTACGCAGGTCTTCATGAATTTACCACTAAGTTACTAAGCACACTGAGGATCACTCAGGCAAAAACTGAAAATATTCATTCACCAAAGGAACAAGTCCATCGCGAGAAATGTTCACACAATTAAAATTAATTAAAAGCCCCTTGGGCTTTTGAGATAAGCGCATATAGGATAATGTCTGCGCCTTAAAGACCGGCAACATTGTTTCAACAGCTTTTAACTCAACGATAACCAAATCTTCAACCAATAAATCCAATTTTAAAAAAGAACCGGTGTTCTCACCTTTATAAAAAACCGGAACAGCAACCTGAGATTGACAATGAAGTCCTGCCAATTTCAATTCTTTGATAAAACATGATTCATACACCGATTCCAATAAACCAGGTCCTAATTCTTTGTGCACTTCTATTGCAGCTCCAACAACACGAAAAGCTATGTCGTTGACATAGCTTTTAGATATGCTTTGTGCTTCTGCGTGCACCTTGTCTTAGTGGTGAATATTAAATATGAAGTGCCCTTTTACCGGTGGCGTCGAGGGCGGCTTCTTTGATGGATTCGGTGAAGGTTGGGTGTGGGTGACAAATGCGAGCAATGTCTTCGGCGGAAGCGCGGTATTCCATGGCGACAACAGCCTCCATGATCATGTCGGCAGCGCGCGGACCAATCATGTGTACACCTAAAACTTCATCGGTTTCTTCATCGGCAATGACTTTGATTAAGCCATCGGTATCCATTGAAGCGCGGGCACGTCCGGATGCTTTGAAAGGAAATTGTCCAACCTTGATTTTTCTTCCAGCTTTTTTCAATTCTTCTTCGGTTGCACCAACAGATGCTACTTCAGGCCAAGTATAAACTACACCCGGAATCAAATTGTAGTTGATGTGTGGTTTTTGTCCGGCAAGGTATTCCGCTACAACAACACCTTCTTCTTCGGCTTTATGAGCAAGCATTGCACCACGCACTACATCACCAATAGCGTAAATATGTGGTACACTGGTTTGCAAATGATCGTTAACGGCAACTCGTCCGCGCTCGTCCAATTGCACTCCTGCTTTTTCTAAACCAAGTCCTTCAGTGTATGGTTTTCTTCCAACCGACACCAAACAATAATCTCCTTTGAATTCAACTTTTTCACCTTTGCTGTCTTCAGCAACTACCACTGCTTCTTTTGCAGATCCTTTTACGGATAATACTTTATGGGAGAAATAAAATTCGAATCCAAGTTTTTTAAGCGACTTCTGCAACTCTTTTCCCATAGTACCATCCATGGTGCTGATGATTCCCGGAGCATATTCCACCACCGAAACTTTTGCACCCAATCGTGCATAAACCGAACCAAGTTCAAGACCAATGACACCGCCGCCAATAACGATCAAGTGTTTTGGAACCTCCGACAAATTCAAGGCTTCTGTAGAAGTGATAACGCGTTTTTTGTCGATTTCAATTCCGGGAAATGCAGCCGGTTTTGAGCCTGTTGCAATGATGATGTTTTTTCCTTCAATGGAAGTAATTTTTCCATCGTCGCCTTTGATGTCGACTACATTTTTATTTTGAAAAGAGCCATGTCCGTGGTACACATCAATTTTGTTTTTCTTCATTAAAAACTGAATACCTCCAACGGTCTGATTCACCACTTCATTTTTGCGCTTGATCATTTGAGCAAGATTGACCTTCACATCTTTCACATCAATACCGTGCTCTTTAAACGTATGTTGCGCGTTATGGTAATGCTCGGAAGAATCCAACAAAGCTTTAGAGGGAATACAACCTACATTTAGACACGTTCCGCCAAGCGTTTGGTAACGCTCAACAAGTGCGGTTTTCATACCAAGTTGTGCACAGCGAATGGCAGAAACATATCCGCCGGGACCAGATCCGATAATGATTACGTCGTAATTGCTCATGTTTTGTAGGTTTTTAAAGGGACGAAGTTAATGATTTCAGGACATAGCACGAGAGGAAATTGAAGGAAATCAATACTTCCGCCATAAGTCCATTCCATTCATTTACAAACGATTATAATGGAAAGGTGTATTTTAAATGACTTGACGTCCAGCCTTCCCTTTCGTAAAAACGCTGCGCATCCAGTCGTTTGCGGTTGGTGCTTAATTCAATTTGGGTGCAACCTTGTTGTTTTGCAAATGCAATGGCATCATTCAACAAATGCTTGCCTATTCCTTTTCCTCGGTATGCTTTGTCTACCACCAACTCTTGCACTTCGGCAACCAGCGACCAATGGTGTAAGAGATGCTGAATGTGCACACTGCAAAATCCGACAACCTTTTGATCCATCCACGCAATTCGGTAACGTACGGTCGGCAAATGCGAATTTGTGATGAAAATCATATTAAATCTTTCCCTTGGAATGGTGGTTTCTTCAA
>JBIKKU010000350.1:0-3426 GCA_044360245.1 Flavobacteriales bacterium
TTCCTTTAAGCATTTAATGGATGATTTTCCTGGTAACTTTAAATCAATCAGTACAATATCCGGTGGAAACATTTCAATTTTTTCCATCAATTCATTGCCATTTTCAGCGAAAAAAATAATGTCCATTTCCTCTTTAAGACCCAGGTAAGTCTGCAGGCAATTCACGAAAAGCCTATTGTCATCTGCAATTCCAATGGTGATGTTTGAACGCGGTTGATTCATGGTTTTTGGTTTTGGTTCCGTGATGCAAGTGTGAGAATAATTCCAATACTTGTCAATAACCATTTTTGGTTAGTGGGTGTTTCCACACACTCGATAGGAGGAAAACACCCAAAAGAATGTAGATACAACTATTCTGCATCAAAATACAACAAGCGGGTATTGAAGGTATTTTTGGACATCCAAAAAAAAATCATGTATAATCCGCGAGAAATAATGCGAAAAATATTTCCGGAATTCAAGGTTAAAGTGCGTTCATTCAAAGCGTTGTCTCTAACTGAGGTTCTTATTGTGATGGTAATTATTGGGATATTGCTGATGGTTGCGTTGCCCAATCAAACGGCTTTGATCTCTCAAGCAAAGGCCCAAGAGGCTAAAATGCAACTGAGTCATTTGCATACTTTGGAAAAGCAATATTTCTACATGAACTCCCGCTATTCCAATAATCTTTCTGAGCTAGGATTCGAGCAGGAGAATTTAGTGACCTCTGGTGGCAATGCTAATTACAAAGTTGAAATCGTTGAAGCTAGTCCAACTACGTTTAAAGCACGTGCAACGGCTGTAGTTGATTTTGATCAGGATGGACAGATCAATGTTTGGGAAATTGATCATTCGAAGGCTTTAAAAGAAATAACCAAGGACTAATGCAAAGCATAGGAATTGCCATAGTGTTTTTGATTTTGCTGAGTATTTTTTATTCAGACCGGAATTTCCGTTTGGTATACCTCTGGCAAATTTTAGGGCTTGCCGGAATTGCTTTATGCATTGCCCTCGATAAATGGGAATGGAAAATTCTGTCTCTTATAGTGATAAGCAATGTGCTCTTTATTGCCTTATTACTTGTGTTTACGTTCATCGTTCTTAAACTGAGAAAACCCGGTTTAACCTTTTGGGATGAAGCTTTTGGAAGAGGAGATTTGCTTTTTTTTCTAGCCATTTCTCCACTGTTTTGGCCGCAGGAATTTATGGGATTTGTTCTGTTGGGATTGCTTCTGGGTGGAGGCATAGGTTATTTTCAAAAGCATAAGTTATCGGGTGTTCCTTTGGCAGGAATTATGGCTTTGTTGCTATGCGGTGTTTTAATTATTGAATACGTGCTAAACATTCCCATACGGTTTGGTGCATACACTTATGCTTTATTATGATCAAGGAAGATACTTTATCATTGGATATTGAATCGCAAGGATTAATTACTCCTGAGCAGGCTTGGTATTACCGTATCATCCCCTGTGAGCAAACCAATTCCGGATTGTTGTTTTATGTCGATCAGGCAACACACAGTAAAGTGATTGGTGATGAATTGGAATTGATTTTTGGTCGTGCTGTTGCATTTATTCCAACCGAGACACATATCATCCAGCGTTCTTTATCGCGTTATTACCGAAAAGCTGCAGGACATGGAAAAGTAGTTACTGTTCAAGCCAATCAGGCAGATGATTTTTTATCGCGATTGATCATCGAAGCGCGTCAGTTGGGTTCGAGTGATATACATATTGAAATTTACGATGAAAAAGCCAGGGTGCGCATTCGAATTGATGGTATGTTGGTGGAGCGTTATCAGGTAAATAAAAGCGATTATCCTGCATTAGTAAATAAAATCAAGATTCGTGCGCAATTGGATATTGCCGAAAAACGTTTGCCGCAGGATGGTCGTATTCGTTTCAATGAATCTGGCTTGAAAGTGGATATTCGTGTTTCCGTTTTGCCAACATTGCATGGCGAAAAAATGGTTTTGCGTTTATTGGGCAACGATGCTTCCAAAATTGATATTGCTCAATTGGGATTCACCTTCGAAGAGCTTCAACGGTATACGGAGGGTATCCGCAAACCTCATGGTATTTTGTTGATCAGTGGTCCAACGGGTTCCGGAAAAACCACTACGCTTTATGCTACATTAAAAATCCTCAATGAGGAAAAACGGAATATTGTTACCGTTGAAGATCCTATTGAATATACCTTAGATGGAATCAATCAGGTACAACTCAAGGAGAGTATCGGATTGACTTTTGCTTCTGCTTTACGGACCTTTTTACGTCAGGATCCGGATATCATCATGCTCGGAGAAATTCGCGATGGAGAAACGGCACAAATGGCGATTCGTGCTGCTTTGACGGGGCATCTTGTGTTATCAACCATTCATACCAACTCAGCATGGGGAACCATATCGCGTTTGGTTGATATGGGTGTTCCGCCATTTTTGGTTTCGCAAACCATGAACACTTCGGTGGCACAACGCTTGGTGCGCTTGTTATGTCCGCATTGCAAACGCGAAGAAAAATTGGATGCGCATTTGTTTCCACCTGCATACCGGTTACCTGAGCCATTGCATAGCCATCATGTGGCTGTGGGTTGCGAACAGTGTTACGATACAGGTTATAAAGGGAGGAAAGCGATTTATGAAATCATTCCGGTTGACCATGATATTTCTGAACTCATCCGAAAAAACGAATCAGAAATTGGCGATCATCTTAAATCCAGAGGCATCCGCTCACTGGCCGATAATGCATTTGAATTATTAAAATCCGGACAAACTTCTTTGGATGAAGTTTATCCATTATTGATGAATCTATGAAAAAGTTAATTCTTGTTCTATTGTTTGGTTTTGGGCTGTTGCTACAAAGCTTTGCGCAAGACCGCATTGAACAATTGCGTATGAAACTTGAAGCCATGTCGGTGGATATTCCCGGACTGGAGCAGACTTTGCAAATGAGTGTAAGTGGCGTAAAGATTCAGGATTTTTTGGCTACAGTCGCAGAGAACCATAAACTCAACATTAGTATTGATCCGCAATTGGCCATTGATATTTACAACAATTTCTCCGACGCCAGGGTGCTGGATGTTTTGTTGTTTGTTTGCCGCAATTACAATTTGGATGTGGAGTTCACGGGTTCAATCATGTATTTTAAAAAGTACACAGAACCAGTTTTGACACCAAAACCTTATGAGGCGAAAAAACCCAAAGTGGAATACTTCAAAGAGACGAATTTTTTATCACTGGATTTAAAGAAAGATTCTATTGAATATGTCGTGCGTGAAATCACGACACAGAGTTATTACAATGTATTGGTTGGACCATCTGCCAGGGGGATGCAATTGAGTGCTTTTATTGCGAACCGTCCTTTTGTAAATGCACTTGAGTTGTTATGCGATGCAAATGGATTGAAATTGGTACCTAAAACTGAAACTGTTTTTCTGCTCGAAAAAGGA
>JBIKKU010000335.1:0-3594 GCA_044360245.1 Flavobacteriales bacterium
CTATATTCATTGAAGCTGTAGTGAAAGCCATCAAAGATTTCCCTGCAATCAATGTGTCGCTTGATGGAGATAAAATCATCAAACGTGCCGACATCAATATCGGTATGGCTGCTGCGCTTCCTTCCGGAAACCTTATCGTTCCTGTTATCAAGAAAGCCGATCGCTTAAACCTTCTTGGTCTTACTCAAGCAGTAAACGATTTGGCTAACCGTGCCCGTGCCAACCAATTGAAACCGGATGAAATTTCTGGCGGAACCTATACCATTTCCAACGTAGGAACTTTCGGTAACGTTATGGGAACCCCTATTATCAATCAACCACAAGTTGCTATTCTTGCTGTTGGTGCCATTCGCAAAAAACCGGCAGTAATTGAAACACCATTTGGTGATACCATTGGAATTCGTCACATGATGTTCCTCTCCCACTCTTACGACCACCGCGTTGTAGATGGAGCACTTGGAGGAAGCTTTGTGCGAAAAGTGGCAGACTATTTGGAACAATTCGACCTCAACCGCGAAATCTAATTTATCCACCTCATTTAAGGAAATGACTTATTTAAAGAATTATCTGGTAATCGTGCTCCTGCTATTGGGGAGTGTATCCAAAGGTTTTGCGCAAAGCCCTTCAGATGAAGCATTGCGAAAACTTTCTCTTCCGGAGAAGTACGATATCGCAACGGAGTTGATGCGCGTAAAACAGTATTACCAATCGCTTCGACTTTGGCTTCTTTTGGTTGAAGAAAAACCGGATAATTACAACTACAACTTTAAAACCGGAGTTTGTTACCTCAATCAAAACCTTAACAAAACCAAAGCACTTCCTTATTTAGAGAAATGTCTGGATCACGTAACTAAAAACTACAATCCTTTCGACTTCACGGAAACTAAGGCTCCTGTAGATTTATATTATTACCTGGGAAAAGCCTATCACCTCAATTACCAATTCGACAAGGCCATCGAAATGTTTACACGCTTCAAAAACGAAGCATCAAGTAAACATATCCTCCAACCCGATTGCGATCGCCAAATCGCCATGGCCAACAATGCCAAATTCGAAACGGCTAATCCAAGACAAACCAATACCACAACCGTTAACCTCGGTCCTAACATCAACTCAGAATACTCCGATTACAGTCCGGTAATTTCTCTGGATGAAAACGCACTTTATTTCACTTCCAGAAGACTGCGTGCCGACAGTTCCAACATCATGGCCATCATGCCGGATGACGGAAAGTATTACGAGGATATTTACGTTTCCTTCCGCGATCCCGAAACCGGAGAATGGAAAAAAGCAACACAGGTTGACCTGTTCAACAAAACCAAAGAAAATGAAGCTACCATATCCGTTTCTGCAGATGGTATGCGCTTATACATTTATCATGATGTGCAAGGCGATGGAAACATCTTCTTCTCTGATTATGTAGATACCGCATATTCCGAAATGGAACCTATTGGTGACCACATCAACTCTACCAGCTGGGAAACCCATATTACCTTTACTCCTGACGGGTCTACATGTTATTTTGTAAGTGATCGTCCGGGTGGTTTAGGTGGTCGTGACATTTACCGTTGCACGCGTCTTCCAAATGGGGAATGGAGTCAGCCACTCAACGTTGGTGCTCCGCTCAATACCATTTACGATGAAGACGGCCCATTCATTTCTGCGGATGGAAGAACACTCTATTTCTCTTCCAACTCCGATAAGAGTATGGGTGGATTTGACATCTTCTTTTGCGAATTAAAAGATGACATGACCTTCACCGAACCAACTCCAATTGGGGTGCCCATCAATTCGGTGGATGATGATGTTTTCTTCATTACTTCTGCAGATGGAAAGCGTGGTTACTTCACTTCCGTAAGAAATGATTCCTACGGTGAAAAAGACATCTACATGATTTCCATGGATACAACAGTGCTTGTAAACGTGGCCATCTTAAAAGGGTATATCCAGGTTCCTTCCAACCAAAAAATTCCTGACGATATTTTGATTGTTGTGTCTGACCTCACCGAAGGCGGAGATCCTACCGAATACCGTCCTCGTCCGCAAGATGGTTCTTACGTTTTTGTACTCACCCCTTGCCACGAATACCTTGTAGATTATCAGCAAGACGGAACATCTTTCCACCAATACCAATTCCAGGTACCGTGTGAAGCATCTTACCAGCAATTGGAGAAAGTCCTTATGCTCGATCCTATTGCCATGGGTGTAATCGAAACACCGGATACAACAAACAAAAACAAAGTTGTACCCCATTGGAAAATTTTGGGCTTAACTGCTGAATACCTTGCCAACCACAAGATTGATGTGGATATTCTCGACGCCAAAAACAAAAAAGTATACACCGAATCGGTAAACCCTGATGGTACATTCAATTACCGCAAATTGGACTCTGACAAATCCTACATTTTCAAATTACGTGAAGGAGCAGAGCCACTTTGTGATGAGCTGGAAATCGTCTTGTTGGATGAAAACGGAAACGAAGCCGGAAAAACTGTTCGTGATGACAAGTGTAAATTCACCTTCAACAAAAAACCAAACACAACTACAGTGGACAATCCACCATTGGCTGTAGGTCCGACCAGTTACGAAAAACACTACCATTACAACCGTACAGGTGTCGACAAAGACTTTAACCGCTTCATTAATGATCTGGTCAACATCATTAAAGCAAATGGTGTCGTTTACATCGATATTGAATCATCAGCATCGAAAGTACCAACCACAACCTATGGCGATAACGATAATTTGGCTAAAGCCCGTTTGAAAGAAGCCAAACAAAAAATATTAGCCGCGCTGGCAGCAAAAGGAATTTCTGCAGACAAAGTGAAATTTGTTTCAGAAACCTCATTGGTGCAAGGTCCGGAATACAACGACGATTGGAATACCAACCGCGAGGTGTATGAGAAATACCAATACATCCGAATCAAAGCGAAGTAATTAACAATCGCTTGTGAATTCAACTCCTTGGTAATTAACACTTACCTGTGCAATTTTCAGAATCGAGCTACTTATTAACGGCCTGTTAATAAAGTAGCTTTGATTCTGACCATGGCTACATTTAAAACATATCTCCTTTCTTTCCTCTTGCTTTGCTCTGCAACAGCCGTATTGGCTCAGGGCTCGGAAAAGAAAACACTCAAACAAGCCCGTAAAGAACTTGCGGCCGATGAATTTGAGAAAGCGAAAGTCACTTACGACAAGCTACTCAGCATTAACGGACAAAAATCTGATTACTTTTTTGAAGCCGGTCTCGCATGGTTCAGATCGGATGTTCAAAAAGAAAAATCGATTTATTATTTCGAGAATGCGCTGAAAACAACCAAAAAAGACACGGTAACCGAGGTGTATTATTACCTCGCACAAGCATATCATTATGCACATCAATTTGATAAGGCCATTTATTATTACAACGCATTTCGTCCGCACATTGATAACTCTGCTGATGGTATCGAATTGACCAAAGAAATCAACCGAAAAATTGAAATGTGTAATTCAGGTATTGCACTCCTTCAAACCGAAAACAAAAAGATTGAAGTAACCAATGCCGGAAATAAAATCAATACACCCTTCGCAGAATATGCACCAATCGTAAAC
>JBIKKU010000104.1:0-8682 GCA_044360245.1 Flavobacteriales bacterium
CCAGAAAGAAGATGTTTTGATTTTCACTTCCAGAAAACGCGGAAGTACAGGTGAAAAAGAATTTTACGATGCCAAGTATTACGAAGACATTTACGTGACCCACAAAGAAGATTCATTGAATTGGGCATACTCCACAAAATTCGATTCAGCCGGTGTTTATGTTTCCAGTAAAGTAAATACCAAATCGCACGATGCTGCCATAGGTTTTAATGCAGATGAGACCAAACTTTACATCTACCGCGACCGCGATGTTTGGCAGTCTGAAAAAATTGATGGAGTGTGGACAGATCCTGTGCGCATGAACCGAAACATCAATTCGTCAGGACATGAACCTTCAGTATTTATCTCACCCGATGAAAAAACGCTTTACCTGGTTAGTACGCGTGCAGGTGGTTTTGGAGGTAGAGACATTTATGTATCCCGCAAACAAGACGACGGTTCATGGGGTGCTCCGGAAAACCTTGGCGTTGACATCAACACCATGTACGATGAAGATGCTCCTTACCTTTCTAAAGACGGCAAAACATTTTATTTTTCATCACAAGGTCATAACTCCATGGGTGGTTATGATGTCTTCAAATGCGAAATTGGTCCAGACGGAAAACTAGGCAAACCCGTTAACGTCGGAATGCCTATCAATACTGCCGGAGATGATATTTACCTATTGGTTGACCAATGGAATACCGTGGCTTACTATGCATCTTCGCGCATGGGAGGATTTGGAGATATGGACATTTACCGCATTCAATTGGATTGCAGAAATGTTCCCAATACCGAAGTCCGCGGCGTTGTTTTAGCAGGTGATAAACAACTTCCAACTGGTGCACGCATTCGCATCGTTGAAAAAGAATCGGGAAAAGAAATCGGCGTCTACACTGCCGATAAATACACCGGAAAATACACGCTCATTCTCCCTCCTTCAAACACCTATACCCTTTTCCTTGAAGTAGATGGATTCGATGCCGATCGTGCGCATACCGAAGACTTTACCATTCCCAAACAATGTGAAGTATTTCCGATGTTCCAGGAAATCAATGTACGCAGGTATCGCGACACCACTCGCAAACAATTGGCCCAGGAAGCACATTTCCGCAACGCTATGTTTGATGTGAAAAAAGAAGCCCTCAAAGAATTTAATATTACCGGTTTACCTGAAGATGGATGGAACCTGAATGCGCCCAGTCCGAACCATACACATGCTATTGGTGGTCGACTCATGCACAACGATATTGTTCCCGGAAAAAACATTACCGTTTTCCTTGTCAACCAAGCCGGAGAAATCATTCAAACCACCAGCACCAATGCATCAGGTGTATTTCAATTCCGTTATGTAAAACCGGGAGAACAATACACAGTGTTGATTGACGAAACCGATAGCAAACTCAGTTATTTTGGCGATGCGGTAAGCGCTGCAACCGGTGAAGTAACGATGAACGGTTATCTGGAAATGACCAACATGACAGATCGCACTACGGTTGTTGCACCAAACATTCCCGTTAAACTTGCCAACGAAAGCAAGAAGATTGTGAACCTTACCACTTCGGATAAGAACGGGAAATTCAGCTTTGTTCCCAGAGAAAAAATGCTCAAGGAAATCACCGAAGATAACCTTGCAAATACTTACATCTACAAGATTCAAATCGGAGATGCGGACCAATTGTTTTCTTCTTTCATTCGCACTATCGATCCAAACAATACCGAATTGTATTATTCAGAATTCGTAGACATCATTTACCTCGAAAAAATGATGAAGGAAATTCCAAACTTCGAAAACATCTATTTCGATTTCGACCGTTATTTCCTTCGTCCGAAAAGCATTGAAGTCCTCGATAAAATTGCAGCTTTCATGCTTGCCAATCCCGAGGTTACCATCGATATTGCAGGACATTGTGACCACAAAGGAACCGATGAATACAACGTTGCTTTGTCGGAAAAACGTGCCAAGGCTGCTTACGATTACCTCTTCAAAAAAGGTATTCAAGCCAGTCGTATGAAAAAATCGTGGTTTGGGGAATCACAACCGGCCAAGCCAAATACGAATGCCGATGGAACGGATAATCCGGATAACCGCCAGGCAAACCGCCGTGTGGTATTTGATGTGGATGTTCCGGGAATGGCCAACGTTACACTCTCAATGTAATTTTTCTTATATTTAGTCTTGAAAAAGCGGCATCCCTTTTGATTCTGCTTTTGAAATGCTGATATGAGATCCGGAGTTGTTGTCCTCGTTTTCTTGATCCTTTCATCGCCTGTTTTCGCACAGCCTGACCCTGGTGCGGCTGAGGAGTATTTTGACAATGAGAATTACTTCGCAGCCATTACTGAATATAAAACCCTTCTTAAGCTTGACCGCGAAAATGCGGTATATAATTTTAGAGTAGGGCTTTGTTATATCCGCACCAACATCGACAAGGTACAGGCAGTTACTTATCTAGAGCGAGCATACAAACAGCCAAAACACCCTACCGAAACACCCTATTATCTTGCCATAGCCTATACCTTCGATTACAAATTCGATAAGGCTGCAGAACTCTTTAGAGAGTACCGTAAAAAGGCTACATCAAAGGAATACGCCGACATTGATCAACGCATCAAGAATTGCCAGACGGCTAAAGAACTCATGCGTAATCCAATTCCGCTAACCTTTACCAATCTGGGGCCAACCATCAATACTGCCTTCCCGGATTATTATCCATTTGTAGTGGGCGATGAAACTACCATCTATTACACTTCAAGAAGAAAAGAAGGTAAATCGACCAAGCCTGAATTCGATGGGTATTATGCTTCGGAAGTTTTCTCCACCAGTTTTAATGGCGACCAGTTCAGTCCGGGAAAATTAGTCCCAAATTTGAACTCGCTTTACGATGACCAAGTGGTTGGACTAAGTGCAGATGGAGAAAATGTGTTTTTGTTTTCAACAGGTCAGGAAGAAAGGGGCGCATTGTACCGTTGTTACAAAAAAGGTACATCTTTCAAAAAAGAACCTTTCATCGATCAGGTGAATGCAGAAAAATCAATTGAGATTTCAGGATTTCTCTCACCCGATGGAAACTCGATTTTCTTCTCCAGTAACAGGTCGGGAGGATATGGTGGTTACGATATTTGGTGTGTACGCAAACTCCCTACCGGACAATGGGCAATGCCATTCAATTGCGGACCGGAAATCAATACCAAAGGAGATGAAGATTTTCCAACGCTTTCGGTAGATGGTTTAACCATTTATTTTTCTTCGAATGGTCATCCCGGAATGGGCGGTTTTGACCTTTACCAAGCATCTTTCGATCCGGAAACAGGCATTTTTTCGCAAGCAAAAAACATGGGATATCCACTGAACACACCTATGGATGAGCGCGCTATTTCTTTTGCGCAAGATGGTAAGCATGCCTATATTTCAGCAGCGCGAAAAGAAGGTTTGGGTGATTTGGATATTTACCGTGTTACGTTTGAAGAAGTTGAATTCATTCAAACCTTATATGTGATCACCATTCCAAATCCGGTTCAACCCACCGAGAACCTCAAGAATATCGTCATCAATATCAGCACAGAAAGTGGTGAACCTGTTGGTGATTATCGTCCAAACCCCGGCACCGGACGCTATACCATCATTCTTGGTCCGGGTAAATACAACCTCAGCGTTGAAGCAGATGGTTATGTGGCGCACACCGAAAAAATTAAAGTCAATGAATTCACCCACCGCATGGGTAAAATCGAAAAAATTATCAATCTAGTTCCCAATACCCAATGAAACTACAACTTCGTCGCCCTCTTGCCTTTGTTGACCTTGAAACCACAGGAGTGAATGTAGGCAGCGACCGCATCATCGAGATTTCCATTCTCAAATTACATCCCGACGGAAAGAAAGAAACCTACACCAAACGGATAAATCCCGGAATTCCCATTCCTGCCGAATCCTCTGCCATTCATGGGATTTACGATAAGGATGTAGCGAATGAACCCGATTTTAAAACCTTGGCAAGGGATATTTTACGCTTTATCGGCGACAGTGATTTGGCGGGTTACAATTCCACAAAATTCGATTTCCCTTTGTTGGTCGAAGAATTTTTAAGGGTTGAAATTGATTTCGATATCCGGAAGAAAAAATTGGTGGATGTGCAGGCTATTTTTCACAAAATGGAGCAACGCACACTTGCGGCAGCCTATAAATTTTATTGCGCCAAAGAACTGGAAAACGCCCACAGTGCTGAAGCAGATATCTTGGCAACGGCAGAGGTTTTGGAAGCTCAATTGGAAAAGTATGGTGACCTTTCAGGCGATATCGATGCCTTGCATGAATTCACCAAACCAAAATATGCTCCTGTTGATTTTGCGGGTAGAATTGTGTTGAACGAGCAACAAGTTCCGGTGTTTAATTTTGGAAAACACAAAGGTAAACCGGTCGAAGAAGTGTTTCGCATAGAGCCCAGTTATTACAGCTGGATGATGCAAGGAGACTTCCCGCTTTTCACAAAAAAAATCATTACCGAAATCCGTTTAAAATCAAAATCATGAAAATTATCTGCATAGGAAAAAACTACGCCGATCACGCTAAAGAACTCAACAGCGCTGTCCCCACCGAACCCGTTTTCTTTTTAAAACCCGATACTTCCCTGCTCCAGCAAGGACATCCTTTTTACTTTCCTGATTTCACGCAGAACCTGCATCATGAAATTGAGATTGTGTTAAAAGTTGGAAAAATGGGCAAACACATCGAACCGAAATTTGCTTTATCGTACATAAGCGGTGTTAGCATCGGAATCGATTTTACTGCGCGCGATCTTCAGGAAAAGGCCAAAAACAAAGGACTTCCCTGGGAAATTGCAAAAGCCTTCGATAATGCTGCTGTTGTTGCACCTGAGTTTATTCCACTGGAACAAGCAGGCGATTTAGCATCCTTGAAATTTCATTTGAATGTGAATGGAAATACCGTTCAAAAAGGAGATGCTGCTGAAATGGTTTTTGATATTCCAACCTTGATTTCTTACGTGAGTAAATTCATCACACTAAAAACAGGCGACCTGATTTATACCGGAACACCTGCGGGAGTTGGTCCAGTAAAAGTTGGTGATGTACTCGAAGGATTCCTTGGTGAGAAAAAAATGTTCGAGTTAAAAATCAACTGATCAATATTTCACAATACGCTTACTGAAAGATCCTTCTTCGGTTGAAAAATGCAGTATGTAAATCCCGCGTGGAATGGCATCATGCAAATCTTTCATGGTAATGCGGTTACGAATCCCACCGATAAGCGCGACCTGATCGCTGTAAACGATTTTCCCGTGCACATCGAGTATTTCTATTTCCACAGATTGATCAATAGTGGAGAAATAATCGAGGTACAATTGATCGGTAAATGGATTTGGAAATAAGGATACCAAACGGTCTTCAAAATCCATGGAAATGGGCTGTCCGGATAAAATCTCGTATGCCTTGGAAAAATCCGGAATTCCATAACCCATAAGCGAATCGGGTTGTGTGCTTTGGTTTCCGCTTTGCTCAATAGCATGCATGATTTCCATATTGGTTTTATCGGGAAAGGCTTGCCATAAACAAGCTGCCATGCCGGCCATAATGGGAGAAGAAAAAGAAGTTCCGCTTCCGGGACTAATCGAACCATCGGGCCAAACCAAACTGGCGTCCCAACCTTGCGAGGCAACATTAGGCTTTACATCACCATCTGCCGAATATCCTTTGGAAGAGAAAAAAGCATAAGCGCCATATTTGTCAACCGCACCAACAGCCATTACGCTGTCACCATCCGAAGGCGCACCAATACGCATCCATGGTGTTGCTCCTGAATTTCCTGCACTTACCACAACCAGAATTCCACGCGATGCTGCAATGTCGGCACCTATACTTGCTCTGCAGGTATTTCCATCCATATCGGCATAAGTGTGATTGGTTAAAGAATCATCAAACTCGGTGTAGCCTAAAGATGAATTGATGATATCCACACCAACCGAATCTGCATATTCTGCAGCTACTACCCAATTGTCTTCTTCGGTGACGTACTCATAAGAGGTATTTTCAGAGACAAACAACCAATAAGAAGCACCCGGGGCAGTTCCTATTTGTTGTCCGGGTAAATAAGCGCCCATACACGATAAAACAGCTGTTCCATGGAAATGCATTTCCTGAGAAACATCTTCTTCCATGTGAATAAAATCGTAAGCACCGAGCAAACGACCGTCTTGGCGCATTTCCGAAAAAACTTCGAGGTTATCAACTGAAGGAAATCCTGAATCCAAAACGGCAATGACCTTACCTGCTCCGGTATATCCCATGCGGTGAAGCAGATGTCCGTTAAGCATTCGGATCTGATTCCAGGCAGCACCATAATAGGAATCGGTTTGTACTTCCCAATTTCCTTCGCGGGTTACAGGTACTGTGTATGCTTTAGGTTTGGATTTTCCGCTGATCGAAACGGATTTGATTTGTCCGGTAAAACTAAAATTGTTGATGGTCTGCAATGCAGTGGTATCGTTCGTTTCAAAAGTTGCTCCATTGAGCCATTTGGTCCAATGAATCAGCTGCACATTCGGTACCATACGTATGGAATCCAGGTAGGCAGGTGTTACGGGTAAATCATGCTGATCGAGGGCAATACCCTGTCGCTGCCTGCGATCTAAAGCACGTTGGGAAAGAAATTGTGAGGGGTTGGATAATGAATAGGGATTGTTGTTCTTGTTGGTGAAAAATACAAAATACCTACCCGGAGCAGTTTGTGCGCTTGCAATTGAAGTGCACAATAACAGGAGTAACCAGCATTTATTCATGCCCATAACCAATAACCGTCTGATCGATAATATCTCCACGCAATACATTGGTAGAATCGAAATTCTGAATTTGGAGCACTGCATAATATTTTCGGACCAGACCAACATTGTACGCATAGGTTTCAAAAGCCTTTTCGTATTCCACAAAATTGAACACATCGCGTTGCAAAATGTTTACGGTATTGTCGAAAGATTGGGTACCAAAAGTCCTTGGCGTTTCGGGGGCTTCATAGAGGTAATCCCAGGCTTCAATGGTGTTGAAGGCATTTCCGTTCCACTCCTCTTCCTCTTCCACGGGAAAAATCATTTTGATGTAGCGCAGGTCCTCTTCTACTTGTTCCAATCGCGTGGGCAATTGCGTGGCATACCAGACATCTTTGATAACCCATGGTAAAGTATCCGATGTCCTCCAATAGCGGGCAACACGCACAGAGCTTCTTCCTTCATCGTCAATGAAAACAGAATCATTGATTTGACGCATCAGGTAACGGCTTGTATCATACACACCAACAGGTGCATCAATGTGGACTTCCATCACCGAGTAATCCACATACCTCCCAATTTCCAAAGGAAAATAGGCATAGCCCTTATCCTCCGTACCTGTGTTTTTATCTTTTTTGCAAGCAAGGAACATGACCGGAAAGGCCAATAAATAAAGGTATTTCCGGATTTTCAACTGCATTATTTCGGTTGTGTTTTTCTGGCTTCCATTTCCTTGATATAGGCTTCCTCTTCTTTTCCTTTCAGTTGTTTTCCTGCCTTGTAATAACCACGGGCTTCTTCTTTTCCTTCATCGTTGTAGGCAATACGAACACCCTCGAGCTTTCCGTTGAGGTAAAATTCACGAAGCATTACCTTTCCATTGGGACGATAATAAAATATTTCTCCCACCATTAAATCGTCTTTATAGGCACCTTTTACCATCACTTTTCCATCCTCGAAATACCGCAGCCATTCACCATTCCGCTTGCCTGATTTGTAGTTGATTTTTTCGGAGATGGTACCTGATTCGTAATAAACCAGCTTTGCGCCTTCTTGCAAATCATTGAGATAACCTTCTCTGGAACTCAATAATCCGCGCTCATCATAGAAAGTCCAAATGCTGTCCTTTTTCTGATTGATGTATTTTCCCTGGGACATCATTTTACCGTTTTCATGGTAAAAAATAGCACGTGAAGTTTTCCCATCCTTAGCGTAAACCATCTTGCACTGGAGCTTTCCGGTTTCGTAATAGTGCAGGAATTCGCCTTGGGGTTTACCGTTGACAAAATTTCCTTTGTATTTGATCACATTGGTTCCAGGAAAAGTAACGGCCCATAATCCGACTTTTCTTCCTTGGGCATCTTTTTTATTGGGAGCTGTTTGTGTTGCGGTTGCGGTTGTGGTTGCAGCCGGAGTAGCCGTTTTGGCTGCAGGTGTAGTGGTTTTAGTTTGTGCAAAAAGACCATTTGTCCATCCCAATAGGATAAACACCATTCCTAAAATCATTCCCTTGGTCATACTTTCAAATTTACGTGATTTTCCTTCAAATGTTGTAATGTAGACATGCATGCATTGTGCCAAACTATGATTTCAAAACCTCATCGCGCAAGTCCATCAAACCTTTTACAAAATAAGACCATTCAAAGCGCTTGGCCTCATCCCTGACTGCCTTGGACATCTCAGGCTCGCGATGGTGAATGAAAAAATCCTCAATCGACTGACCTATAAGCAGTGGGTCAACAGAAGTTACATAACCGGCCTTGCCATGCGGAACAATTTCGGACAAACCACCTACATCGGTCACCAGCATGGGGCGTCCAAAATGATAAGCAATTTGTGTTACGCCACTTTGCGTTGCAGTTCTGTAGGTTTGGGTAATTAAATCGGAAGCACAGAAGTAATGCCGAACCTCATCGGAAGGAATAAA
>JBIKKU010000003.1:0-38905 GCA_044360245.1 Flavobacteriales bacterium
TGCCACTACTGCCGCAGGTGCAACGTATGCATGGAGCGGTCCGAATGGATTTACCTCTGCATTACAAAATCCAACAATTGCCTCTGCAACAACGGCAGCAAGCGGAACATACACGGTAACTGTGACTGCAAATGGTTGCTCCTCTACCTCTACGGTGAATGTTACTGTAAACGCAGCACCAACAACTACTGCAGGTTCGAATTCTCCGATTTGCACGGGTACTGATTTAAACCTGACAGCAACAACTGCAGCTGGTGCAACATATGCATGGAGTGGTCCAAACGGATTTACTTCTGCACTGCAAAATCCTACCATTGTTTCAGCCACACCCGGCGAAAGTGGAACGTATACCGTAACCGTTTCTGCAAATGGATGTTCTACAACTTCAACCGTAACAGTTTCGGTTAACTCAACATTTGATGCTACCATCACTGTTGTTGGTCCATTCTGTGTAAATGATCCATCGATTACCTTAACTGCAGTTGATGGAGGAGGAACATGGAGTGGTCCGGGAATTACCAATGCAACAACCGGAACATTCGACCCATCCACAGCAGGAGTTGGAACAGTAACCATTCAATATTTGATTCCGGGTTCTTGCGGTGATACTGCAACAACTACCATTACCATGACAGGTACTGCCGATGCAAGCATAACGCCTGCCGGTCCATTCTGCAATACTGCCGCTGCTGTTACGCTGAGCGCTGCAACTCCCGGCGGAACATGGAGTGGAACCGGAATTACCAATGCAACTACCGGAACATTCGATCCTGCCATTGCCGGTGCCGGATCTCACACCATCACCTATACCATTGCCGGAGCTTGTGGAGATACTCAAACCACAACCATTGTAGTAACCACACAACTAGATGCGACCATTACTCCTGCCGGGCCATTCTGTGCGTCCAATGCAAATACTTTCCTCGCTGCGGTAGATCCGGGTGGAATTTGGAGCGGTCCGGGCATTGTGAATGCAACAACCGGTGAATTCAGTCCTACCAATGCAGGCGCAGGAACACACACCATTACTTACACCATTTCGGGTTCTTGTGGCGATGTGCAAACCACTTCCATTTTGGTTATTGCAGATGCCAATGCGACCATCACACCTGCCGGTCCATTTTGTATTGCAGATCCTGTTTTCACTTTAACCGCGGCACAAACCGGAGGAACCTGGAGTGGAAACGGAATTACCAATGCGGCAACAGGAACATTCGATCCTGCAACTGCAGGCGTAGGCACACATACCGTAACTTACACCATTAGCGGTGTATGCGGCGATGTGGGGACTTTAGACATCTTGGTTTATGCACAAGCCAACACCACCATTACTGCAGTAAACCCAATGTGTACAGACGCAGCGGCTATTACCTTAAATGCTGCAACACCGGGCGGAACATGGAGCGGAACCGGCATTACCAATGCTGCAACGGGAACATTCGATCCTTCGGTTGCAGGTGCAGGAACGCATACGATTACCTATACGATTAGCGGCTCATGTGGAAACACGAGTACAACAAACATTACGGTGAATCCACTTCCTGTAATTTCCTTTAGTTTGGACGTGAATTCAGGATGTATTCCTGTGGCTTCCACCTTTAGCAACACTACACCAAATGCCAATTCCTGCACCTGGGCCATCAACGGAAACACAGTCAGCAGCAATTGCGGTGGATTTGCGCAAACGTTTAATGTGGCAGGTTGCTATGATGTTACGCTAACAACTACCGACAATAGCGGATGTACATCCAGCTCTACCATCAACAGTATGGTATGTGCTTACGATATTCCGGTAGCCGATTTCAGTTATTCGCCTTTGCAAACGAATGTGCTCGATCCTGTAATTGATTTCACCAACCTATCGAGCGGCGCAACAAACTACCAATGGGTTATAGCCAATGTTGACAGTACCACAACCATCAACCCATCTTACACTTTCCCCGATACCTCTGCAGGAAATTACGAAGTCTGTTTGTGGGCATACAATACAAACGGATGTGTAGATTCTACTTGTCAAATCATTACCATTTATGATGAATTCCTACTCTATGTTCCGAATGCCTTTACTCCTGATGCAGACGGAAAGAATGAAATATTTTTACCTATTGTAAAAGGACTTGATCCAATGGAATACGAATTGTTGATTTTCAACCGTTGGGGAGAACTTGTTTACAATACACAACGCATCGATGGTGGTTGGGATGGAACGTACAAAGGACAAAAAGCCAAACAAGATGTATATGTTTGGAAAATAAAAGGCAAGAAAACAGAAAATGGTGAACGTGTAGTTTATTATGGACACGTCACGCTCTTAAAATAATTCGTGAATCAAAAGAAAAAGTCCCGCAGGTGTTGCGGGACTTTTTTATTTACGAATAATCTTTTTCAATTTACTTCCCCATCGCGCCAAAAGCGGTTTTTCGCCTCTTTGCAGCGAGGTGTATGCAACATCTTTAGCACCGAATTTTTTATAAAATCCTGCAATGTTCGGGATGCGACTTCCTCCAAAATCCAAGGTATGAAATCCGCTTGGAGCAGTTTGAAGCACATGATCGAACAAAAGAAACATAGCCCCATTGGAGCGACCAACAGCATTTGATGTTCCTTTGAGGTAAGTTATTCTCCCATTGAAATACCAGAAAAACCCAATGGCCATTAAGCCTTGATCGTTGCTTACTTCAACAACTCTTCCCAATCCTTTTTTTATTCCTGTTTTCATTAAGGTGCGTAAACGCTCATAATGTTCGGATTTTAAATCACGTATATCGGCACCTTTTTCTTGCTGAAAAAACTTAATGAGCAAATCAACATTCTCTGAATCTTTTACGCGCAATGCATCGGAATGTGCTTTCTTGAGCATGCGTCGGGTATTTTCGGAATAGGCTTTGCGCAAATGTTCCATGGATCCCGAAATTTCAAGTTCCTGAAAAATCCATGTTTCTTTTTTCCATGATTGAGGAAGATCCACCTCTGCAAGTTGCATGCAAAAATGAACATGACGGTATTGCTCCGGAATTTTCTCCAACATTTCAGAAAGCAATTCTTCTTTTTTCAATCGGGCATAACGCGCGAAAAAAGGTTGGTAAATGTTGGAAAATCCGGGGCGGGATTTAAAACACAACGGGAAACAGGATTGCGTTTCGGGATCAACAATTCCCATCCAATTTTCAGCAACCGCATCCAAATAAAAACTCAACTGGTAGATGCCTCCTTGAGGATCGGTTGAGATGCATTTATCCCAACTCAGTTTATCCAATTCGCCGGATGGATATAATCGAAAATCAGATTTCATGATGATCTTCGAGGTAATTGAGGTCCTTGCCGAATGTCTCTTTCAGTTTCCAGGCGCCATAAAAAGCAAGTGCAATGAAAATCATTCCCACTACCAAAGCTCCCGTGCCTTTGGGCATTCCGATAAAAATCAGAAAACCGAAAAGACCGGTGACAATATTTACGGAGCCTCGCACAAAGTTCGGAACGGTATTGGCAGCAGTAGATCGGATGTTGGTACCAAATTGTTCTGCAGCAATCGTAACGAAAATAGCCCAATACCCGGTGGCAGTACCTAACAGAAAGCACATGAAATAATACGTCTCTTTGGATACACCGTGCATGAAAAACAAAAACAGAATGACAAATGCAAAGGACATGATCAGGTAAATGTACACGACCAATTTCCGGCTGCGTAAAATCTGACTAAGAATTCCGGATAACAAATCACCAACGCTCAATCCGATATAGGCATACATCACAGCCACACCATTGGTTACACCTTCAACACCCAAATAGGGAGCAAAGTCGTCTTTGGAATTCATTACCAATAATCCGATAACGTACCAAATGGGAATACCTACCAGTATGCAATAAATGTATTTCTTCAGGTTGTTTTTATTTCGAAAAATGAGGGAGAAGTCCCCTTTTTTTATTTTGCTGTCGTTGTGCAAATCCTTAAACATGCCCGATTCGATGGTACCTACGCGCAACAAAAGCAATAACAAGCCCATCAGTCCACCCACAATATACGCCACCTGCCAATTGGCAAAGGGAATACCAACCATATTTTCAAAAAAAGCCCCTATGGCTTCTCCCTTGGCCCCCACAAGCGATGCCACTACTGCTCCCAATGCTCCGAAGGTGACGATGATCATGGTTCCATAACCGCGCGTCTCTTTCGGCATCAATTCCGAAACCAAAGTGATTCCTGCACCAAGTTCACCGGCTAATCCAATTCCGGCAATGATTCGGACTACAGCATAGGTAGGGACATCCACCACAAAAGCATTCAAAATATTTGCGGCAGAATACAGGAGGATAGAACCAAACAACACTTTCAGTCTTCCTTTTTTATCGCCCAAAACACCCCAAATCACACCTCCGATAAGCATTCCAAGCATTTGCATGTTGAATAAAAACTTACCCGTTTCGGTGCGTTCTTCTGCTGATGCCATGGCCATGATCTGTTCCAGGCTTTCCGATTTTACTACGCCAAAAAGAACCAAGTCATAGATATCTACAAAGTAGCCTAAAGCAGCAACGATGATGATGAGAATATACGCGCGTGAATTCGATTTACCCTGCATAATAGCGTGAAAATACGAAAAAGCAGCATGTTTTTGTATCTTCGGACAAACACTCTTATGCGCAAGTTTACTTTTCTTCTTTTAGCCTTGTTTCTGACTTTTGGCGTTTACCAAAGTTCATGTAAATCGTTAGCCAAAGCAGCAGCCAAACATTGGACAAAAAAACAAATCCGGAATTTTGCCAAAAACTGTGAGGAAAAAGTCAAGGGCAAACTCTCCGAAGAAAAAGCAAGTAGCTTTTGTTCCTGTGCATCAGAAGCTATTTCTCAGGATTATTCGCTTGAAGATGCGAACTTGATGGATGGCATAAAACTCCTGAAAGTGGCCGCGAATTGTGCGCTCAATATTTAATCCGTATTCTCAGAAATTTCCTTCAAAAAAAGTGCTTCGCGATTTTCCATTTGCGATCGAATAAATGCTGAGCCTATAATGGTTCCTTTGGCATAAGGCAAAATTGATTTTCGATGCGCTGCGTTTGAAATTCCAAATCCTGCCAGTACCGGCGATTTCAATTGCATTGCGTTTAAACGTTTTAAAAAGCTGCGGACATCTTCTTCCATAAAGGTTGAATTTCCGGTTGTTGCGCTTTTGGTAACTGCATAAATAAACGTGTCCGATAAAGCATCAATTTCGCGAATCCGATTTTCAGGCGTTTGTGGATCAACCATAAATACCGGTGAAATTCCCGAATTTAAAAACACATCACCCAAAATTTTCTTTGTCAATTCAGGAGGCAAATCGGGAATGAGCAAAGCGGAAATCCCAACCCGCCTCGCCTCTTGCACAAAACGTTCCAGCCCAAAAGCCAAAAGTGTATTTAAGTACCCCATCATCACGACAGGGATCGGCAATTCACCCTGAAATACACTTAATTCATGAAATATTATCTCCAAATTCATTCCGCCATTTAAGGCTTGTGTAGAGCTGAATTGAATGGTTGTACCATCTGCAACGGGATCAGAAAATGGAATTCCCAATTCAACAAAATCGACATGTGCATCCCGCAATTTCAAAAGCTGATCTGAAATAGTGCGATGAGCAGGATATCCGGCAGTAAAAAAAACCGAATGCATTTTTTTATCCTGCTGTAAAACGTTTTTTAGTGTATTCATTCTTCTAAATTTTTTGGAGCATTGTTCATGTAATCACCATAAGTACTCATGTCCTTATCCCCTCTTCCCGATAAATTAATAACGACCACTTCTTCTTTTTTCAATTTTAATTTACTCAAAACTGCCAAAGCATGCGCCGATTCCAAGGCCGGAATGATGCCTTCTTTGCGGGTGAGAAAAAAAGCAGCGTCCAATGCTTCCTGATCGGTGATGGCATGAACTTTTGCTCTTTGCGTGTTGATTAAAGCGGCGTGCAGCGGACCAATTCCGGGATAATCCAAACCCGCAGAAATGGAATGCGCTTCTTGTACTTGCCCGAATTCATCCTGCATCAAAAGCGAATAACTTCCGTGCAATACACCGGGTTTACCAAGCACGGATGTCGCCGCAGAAAAACCGGAATCAATTCCTTTTCCCGCAGCTTCGGCGAGATGCAATTTCACTTTTTGGTTTTCAATAAAATGATAAAACGCTCCCGCAGCATTGCTACCTCCACCAACGCAGGCAATAACATGATCGGGAAAATTTCTTCCTTCTTTTTCCAGCAATTGAATTTGTATTTCCTCACTGATCACCGATTGCAGTTGCGCAACCATATCGGGATAAGGATGCGGTCCGACAACAGATCCAATGATGTAATGCGTATGCACCGGATCATTGATCCACGCGCGAATCGCTTCGTTGGTGGCATCTTTTAAGGTTTTACTTCCACTTGTTGCAGGAATAACTTTAGCACCTAGCATCTGCATGCGCTGCACATTCGGCAATTGCCTTTGCATGTCTTTCTCCCCCATGTACACCACACAGTCCAGACCCATTAAAGCACAAGCCGTGGCAGTAGCAACACCATGCTGACCCGCTCCTGTTTCGGCGATGATGCGCTTTTTTCCGAGACGTTGAGCTAATAAAATCTGTCCCAGCGTATTGTTGATTTTATGCGCTCCGGTGTGGTTTAAGTCTTCACGTTTGAGGTAAATGCGCGATTGAAAAAACGTACTTAGATTTTTTGCCAAATACAATGGAGTTGGTCGACCCACATAATCGCGCAACAAACCCCGAAACTCCTGCTGAAACTGATCATCATTCAGAATCTCCAAATACTTTTCCTGAAGTTCCAAAACGGCAGGACGAAGCATTTCAGGAATAAAAGCACCGCCAAAGTCTCCATAAAAACCTTGCGGATTTGGATGTAGTAAACTGTTCATACCGGAATATTTAAAGCATTAAAAAACTGTTGAATCAAAACAACATCCTTTTTCCCGGGAGCTGTTTCAAAGCGGCTATTGACATCAATTCCCAAACAATTGGGGAACATTTCCATGGCCGATGCAACAGCGGTTACATGTTCCGGACCAATTCCTCCACTCAATAAAAACGGCACCTTCAAGGAATACCTTTTCAATAAATTCCAGTCGAAACGCACTCCGTTACCACCACGTTGTTCACCACGCGCATCGAATAAAAACAAAGCACAATAAGCAGCATAATGCTCAAGAATTTCAAATTGAAAAACAGGTGAAACCGAAAATGCTTTGATCACCTCGATACCGCGATCATGCAATAACCTGCAATAGTCAGGATTTTCATCACCGTGCAACTGCACTGCATCCAGATGATAGATTT
Organism: Flavobacteriales bacterium; assembly: GCA_044360245.1. Taxonomy (GTDB): domain Bacteria; phylum Bacteroidota; class Bacteroidia; order Flavobacteriales_D; family UBA2798; genus UBA2798. The sequence goes on from JBIKKU010000003.1 coordinate 7,316, forward strand.
CTACATGTTGTATGACTTCTTCCGGAGATGCATTCACAAAAACGCCAACTTTTTTTCCCGGATAGGCTGCCACTTCTTCCGGAGAAAGCGTGCAATTGCGGGGACTTCCGGAATAAAAAATAAATCCGGTGTAATCCGATTCAGGAAAATTTCCTGTGTATGGTTGATTGATTCCACAAATTTTTGTTTTCATTTTAAGCGCAATTGATTTGATGTTAAAAATTGAGTCCCAATTAAAAATCCACGGTATCCCAAATCCTGCAATTCCTTTAGTTCGGAAAAAGAAGAGATGCCGCTTTCGGAAATGAACAAGCGGTCGACCGGAAGATGTTGCGACAGTCTTCTTGAAACGTTCAAGTCAGTAACCAGCTCATCCAAATCGCGGTTGTTGATTCCTATAATATCGGCTTTCGACTGAATGGCCATATCCAATTCCTGTTCATCGTGCACTTCCAACAACACCTCCATTCCAAGATCCCGGGAGCGTTGAATCAAATCGAACAATATTTGTTTTTCCAGCAATCGTGCAATCAGCAAAACGGCATCAGCTCCATAGGCTTTCGACTCGTAAATATGATAAGGCTGAAATAAAAACTCTTTTCGTAAAACCGGCAACTGAACGGTAGATTTCACTTCCTGCAAATCCGACAAACTTCCTCCAAAAAAACGGTGGTTCGTTAGTACAGAAATTCCGGCAGCTCCGGCATTTTGATAATTCATAGCCATCTCAGAAGGACTTCTCAATCCGGGGAACAAACCTGCGGATGGTGACTTCCTTTTGTATTCGGCAATCACCGGCAAGGGTGCTTCCTGAAGACTCGATGAAAGCGATCGGCATGGCGATGCATACATAGGCATCTCCTTTAATAAAGCAACCGATACACGTGCATTTCGCAATAACACATCCTGTTCTTCGGCAGCAACAATCTGTTGTAACAAGGATTTCATATACACGACACTAATTTGTTAAACGACATAAACGCTCTTCCGGAACGAAGCGATTCCAAGGCTATTGCAAAAGCATCCTCTGGTTTTAATTCATCGTATTTGCAGAGAATTCCCATTGCCGCATTGGCTGCAACAACACGTTCTTGTTCCGGAGTGGCTTTGTTTTTTAATACATTCAAAAAGATATTTGCAGCAGATTTCACATCTGTTCCGGCATGAATCTGTTCCGGCAAAACACCTGATGTTCCGAAATAATTTACACCGGCAACCGCTTCACCTTTGTGCGAATGGTAACGAAATCCGCCGGTCAGGGAAACTTCATCGTAACCATCATCTGCGTGAAGCACTACAAATTTTTTCTCTTCTTGCTGAAATAAATAAGCATACGTTCTTGCCAACTCACGATCGAAAACTCCCGACACTTGAAGTCTGGGTTGGGCAGGATTGACAAGCGGTCCGAGCATATTAAAAAAAGTTTTTACACCCAATTCTTTTCTGGCTTGAGCAACATGTCGCAATGCCGGATGAAACAATGGGGCATGCAAAAAACATAAACCTGCATGTTCCAATTGTGTATTCAAGTCATCGGGATCGGAGGAAAAACGATATCCCAAATACTCCAAAACCGTTGATGATCCACATATCCCGGAGACACCATAATTTCCGTGTTTGGCCACAGGAATTCCGGCACCCGCCAAAACAAATGCCGACAAAGTGGAAATATTGAACGTGTTTTTTCCATCGCCACCTGTTCCGCAAACATCCATGAGTTCTCCGTCCGGTAAGTCTACTTTTACTGCAAGGTCCAATAAGGCATTTCTGAATCCGTTTAATTCCGACAGATTCGGGCGACGCATGTTGTAGGCCATCATCACCGCAGCTTGTTGCGCCGGATTGACCTCACCTGTTCCAATCCGAAGCATCAGTTCATAGGCTTCTTTTTCCTGCAAGGACTGATGTTCTTGTAATTTCTGAATAAATGCTTTCATATACTTTTTAAAAAATTGGCAATGCATTTTTTTCCATCCGGACTTAAAATACTTTCCGGGTGAAACTGTACTCCTTCAACGGGATATTGTTTGTGACGAATTCCCATCACCGTTCCATCCTCCAAACGCGCCGTCAATTCAAGTTCATCGGGAAGTTCCTTTTCAACTACCCAGCTATGGTATCTTCCAACATGGATCTGTTTGGGTAATCCCGAATACAGCGGAGAATTTCCAAGATGCTCCATGAGACTACTCTCTCCATGAACGGGGAAGGAAGTATTGCATAATTTTCCTCCAAAAACTTCAGCAATAGCCTGATGTCCGAGACATACCCCTAAAATGGGTTTTCTTTTAAATTCTCGTTCAATCACTTCTTTGAGGTATCCTGCTTCATCAGGAATTCCCGGTCCTGGCGACAACACAATAGCGTCTTCTATTACTTCTTGTTTGAGGAGATTATCATCGTTCAACACCACTTTTACCCGAGCACCTTCTTCTTTTAGGTATTGGAACAGGTTGTAGGTGAAACTGTCGTAGTTATCGATTAACAATATGTTTTTCATGCTTGTAAAAATTGAGCTTGTTGAATGGCCATGCGCACTGCACGGAGTTTATTATCGATTTCGGAAAGTTCATTTTCGGGAACACTATCGCGCACAATTCCCGCTCCTGCGCGGTAATGCAACTGCCCGTTTTTGCACAAAACACTTCGAATAAGAATGGCGTGTAAAACATCACCTTGTAAATTGATCAGACCAATGGCTCCACCATAAAAACCGCGACGATCACCTTCGATGTCGGCAATCAGTTGCATTGCTCTGACTTTCGGTGCTCCTGATAATGTTCCCGCAGGAAAGGCATCCAACAATACATCCACGGAATTACTTTCGGCTTGCAAGTCACCCGTAACTTTCGAAACCAAATGGAGCACATGCGAAAACTTTTTTACTTTTTTCAATTCGCTTACACGAACGTTTTCACAATGCCGGTTCAAATCATTTCGCGCCAAGTCTACCAACATATTGTGTTCAGCATTTTCTTTTGGATCATCCATCAATTGCTGCAACAACATTTTATTCTTCTCCTCATCCGAATGTCGCGCGAATGTTCCTGCGATGGGAGCAATTTCTGCACTTCCATTTTGAATAAGAATTTGTGATTCCGGCGAAGAACCCATCAACCTGAAATCCCCACAATCGAAATAAAACAAATAGGGCGATGGACTGATGGAGCGTAATGAACGGTAAATTGCAAAATCATCTCCGGCATATTGTCTCAGGAACAAGCGCGAAAGCACCAACTGAAAAACATCTCCTCGCAATACATGAAATTTTGCCCTTTCCACACGTTTTAAAAAATCCTCCGAACAGCATGTTGTCTGCTCTTCCGATTTCAAGTGAAAAGGATATAACATCGTAGATCCCGAAAGAATGTCCAATGCAACTTCTTCCAATTGTGATCCTTCTTCATTTGTGTTTTCAATGAGTTCAGCGGTATTGTGAAAATGATCAAACACAACAACAAAACGGTAAAACACATAGCGCATTAGCGGAACATCTTCTTCTCGGACTAAATCCTGCAAACCTGAAACACGGGAATGTCCGGATTCAAATCCCAAATAACCAAACCATCCATTGCATTCATGCGCATCCTTTACTAGAATGCTTTGCATGTGTTCTTTGATAAACGAACCAAGTGATTTCGAAGCATGATCGGAATACCATTTTCCCGAATGATCCTCGCGAAAAAAACCTTTGGCATCTTTTCCAATGCACAAGCGTTTTCCGAAGGCAATGATCGACCTCGAATTTTCGGGATTGGAATGATCGTTGGATTCCAGCAAGCATGATTCCGGATACTTATCGCGTATGCGCAAATACACCTGTAAAGGAGTAATCAAGTCAGCCGGAATTTTTTTTCGCACTTCGCGAAAATGAATTTGTTCAATGGTTTGCATAATCGAATGGAAATAAAAAAGGCCCGCCGTGTTTGGCGAGCCTTGATGTTTACAATGTAAAACCTCAATACACACTACTCCACTTCTTTTCAGCGAAAGAAAGGAGCCACCACCAAAGTTGAATTGCAGTATGTGTGCGTTGATTCATGGTGCAAACTTAAACGAAGTCATGCAAGGCTGAATGGCAAAAAAAATGAATTGCCCTATTCAATTTCGCATGATTTGCATTCCACGATTGCCATTATTTTAATCCAACAAAACATCTTAAAACATCAATAAAATCAAGCATTGCAACCACTCACCACGCTATACTTACCTTTCCCTCAGTTGCACCGCTCATCACCAAAAAAATAGAGTTTGGATACGCTTTCAATACCATTGGTCAATTCGTCGCCACGCAATTCTCGATTGGCCAACAAATACCTTAACTTTAAAACCTCTACTTATTACGATGAAATTAACACGCGCGCTCTTTTTAGGATTCATACTCCTGACTTCGGTATTTTCTTTTGCACAAAACAACACCACTGTTCCCTATTGGGAAATGATGGAAGATCCGAACGCTAATTTTTACGATATACAACAAGCATTCGACGCCTATTGGCAAGGTCGAACCATGGAACGCGGAAAAGGTTGGAAAGCCTTCAAACGTTGGGAGAATTTTGTTGAACCACGTGTTTTTCCAAGTGGGGATATGTCATTGCTCAACGGCACATGGAGCGCTTATCAGGACATGCAAAGCGCTGGAGTGAACCGCAATGCAGCAGGAGATTGGCATTACATCGGCAATACCGACGTTCCTTCATCAGGCGGTGGAGCAGGTCGAATTAACGTTGTTGCCATTCACCCCACCGACCCCAACACCATTCTTGCAGGATCACCCGCAGGAGGATTGTGGCGCAGTACCAACGGAGGAAGCAGTTGGATTTGCCACACCGATCAGTTGCCCACACTTGGCGTTTCAGCCATTGCTTTTGATCCGCAAAACGGCAATACCATTTTTATCGGAACAGGAGATATGGATGGAGGAAGTACCAGAGGTGTAGGAATATTGAAATCAACCGATGGAGGAATTACCTGGAATACCACAGGTTTGAGTTTTGCAACCGGACAAGACATTTCTGTTTCCCGCATTCTTATCGATCCAACCAACAGCAACATCATGCTCGCTGCAAGTAACGACGGAATTTACCGTTCTGCAGATGCCGGAAATACCTGGACACAAGTCTCGAACAACTCCATGCGCGACATGGAATTCAAACCCGATGATCCAAACATTGTTTACGCCAGCAGAAGCGCACGTTTTTATCGCTCAATCGATAATGGTCTGACATGGACACAAATCACATCCGGACTTTCGGGATCCACCATGGCTCGCATTGCCATTGCAGTATCACCTGCAAATCCGAATTATGTGTATTTATTGATCGGCGACACCCAAGGAGGATTCTTTGGCTTGTACCGTTCAACTGACGCAGGCTTAAATTTCACCTTGCGCACCAATTCACCCAATTTGATGGGATGGGAAGTGAACGGAAGCGATTCGGGTGGTCAGGCGAACTATGATTTAGCCATAGCCGTTGACCGAAACAATGCAGAAATCGTTTACACAGGTGGCGTAAACATCTGGAGAAGTACCAACGGAGGTTCAAGTTTCAGCATTGCAGCACATTGGTACGGCGGTGGCGGAAATCCCTATGTACATGCCGACATTCACGATTTGGTTTACTCTCATCACAACAACCAATTGTTTGCAGGATGCGATGGCGGAGTTTTTCGCAAAAGCACCAGCAGTTCATCTTGGACCGACATCAGCAACAATTTAATGATTGCTCAAATTTACCGTCTGGGTGGTTCTGCAACCAATGCATCTTTGATCATTTCAGGATGGCAAGACAATGGAACTAACCTTTCGGGAACTCCTTGGGAACAAGTATTAGGAGGCGATGGAATGGAAGCCATCATCAACTATTCCAACGCCAACATCATGTACGGAGAATATTATTACGGATACATTGAGCGATCAACAGATGGTGGAAACAACTGGACAACCATTGCAGGTTCAGGCGGTACAAACGAAGATGAAGACGGCGCTTGGGTTACTCCTTATATCATGCATCCCACCAATCCGAGCATTTTATTGATGGGAAAAACGCAAGTGTATAAAACCACCAACCAAGGAAACAGTTGGTCGCAATTGGGCTCTGTCGGTTCCGGAAGTTCACTCATCAATGCCATGGCATTTGCACCATCCAATGCCAACTACATCTATGTTTCAAAATCGAATAAACTATATGTATCCAGCGACGGAAACACCTTTACCGACCGAAGCGCAGGATTGCCGACAAACGCATCCATCACCTACATCGCCGTGAGCAATGCCAATCCCGAACATGTTTGGATTACGTATTCAGGATACACCGCAAACAAAGTATGGTACAGTTCGAATGCAGGATTAACATGGAGCAACTATTCCACAGGAATTCCCAACATTCCGGTTAATTGCATCGTGTATCAAAACAACAGCAATGATGCATTGTACATCGGTACCGACCTCGGAGTTTTTTACCGCGACAATACATCGGGAACTTGGACAGCATTTAGCAACGGTTTACCCAACACCATCGTAGATGAATTGGAAATTCATTATGGCACCGGCATGCTTCGTGCAGCAACTTACGGAAGAGGAATCTGGGAAAGCGCCTTACATTCTTATGTTCCAAACGACATCCGCATCAGCGAAGTCCTCTACCCAAGCAATGAAGTTTGTGGTTCAGCATTTGCCCCTGAAATCAGATTATTCAATCAGGGAGACAACATCATTACCAGTGCACAAATTTCCTATCAATTGGATAATGGTCCGATTACCAATGTTTCCTGGAACGGTTCTTTACAAGCATACGAAGATGAACTGATTACTTTACCCGCATTAGCTGCAAGTGCAGGAGCACATGTTTTCCGCATCTGGACATCTCAACCCAACAACGGAAATGACGACAACCTGAACAACGACACCTTACAAATCAACATCACCAGCGATCCGAATAAAGTGCATACCACCCTTGATTTGCATACCGATTGTTTTGGTGCAGAAACAGGATGGAACATCAAAAGCGGAGCAACAACTTTGTATTCGGAAACTGCAGGAACTTATCCGGGAACAACTGCATTGTGGCAAGAAGGCGGATTGCAAACTTCAGCACATTTCTGTCTGACACCTGCATGTTATACACTCACCATGACCGATACCGAATCGAACGGTTTAAATGGTGAAGAAGACGGTTGTGAAATAAATGGAAGTTACAACCTCAATGATGAAAGCGGCGCACAGCTTGCACAAAACGCTACTCCTGAAGCGAATTTCGGCGCAAGTGTTACACACAATTTCTGTGTCAGCGCATCTTATTTTGCATCTTTCAGCGCGTATCCAACAGAAATTTGTGCAGGCGATACCGTGCGCTTCAGTGATTTATCATCACCCGGAAGTACCAGTTGGAACTGGACATTTACCGGTCCGGTAACGATGACAAGCACGCAACAAAATCCGATTATTGTTTTCCCTCAAGGTGGAACTTATCAGGTTTCACTCACGGCAGGAAACGGTTCAATAACCGACAACATGACCATTTCCGGAATGGTAGTCGTGAATGCATCACCACAAGTGAGCTTGAGCATCGCCGATTTAAATTGCTACGAACAATGCGTTGGAAAAATAATTCCAATTGTAAGTGGAGGAACTACTCCTTATGCTTTTGAATGGTCGAACGGTGCAACTGCAGACTCGCTTACCAATTTGTGCGCAGGAAATTACGGATTGCAAATTCGCGATGCCAAAGGATGCAAATTCACCGATACCATCAGCATTGCGCAACCTTCAGAACTATTGGTCAACCTTTCCAAAACCGATGCCACTTGCGGGAATCAAGATGGTGCAGTAACATCTAACGTTTCCGGAGGAACCGGATCTTACGCTTATTTGTGGAGCGATTCAAGTGCTGTAACCAACCTCAGTAATCTCGATATCGGAACGTATACCTTATCGGTTACCGATGACAATGGTTGTATTACCACACAATCTGTTCAGATCATCCAACCTAATGCGCCAAACATTTCCATCACCGGAAACAACGAAACCTGCAATGGTGATTGCAACGGAACACTCAGCGCGCTGGTAAGCGGAGGAACAGGTGCTTTAACACTGAATTGGAACAACAGTCTTGGAAACGACACTGCCTATAGCGCGCTCTGTCCGGGTAATTACATCCTCACCGTTACCGATGCCAATGGATGCACCAACCGCGATACCATTACCATTCAACAAGGAAGAGATTATCCCGTGGCGAATTTCATCATGAGCGACACCACCGTGAATGTTGGACAAACTGTAAGTTTCGTGAACATGAGTACAACCTCGGCTACCAACTTTTTCTGGGATTTCGGAGATGGCGCACAATCGTTTTTTAGCAGTTCCTCTCACGCTTATGGCAGTGCAGGAACATATACCGTTACCAATATTTTAAACAATGGTGGATGTCGTGATACCTTAACTGCTACTGTCTTTGTTGTGAATGGAGTCGGCATAGAAGAAACGTTGAACGACCTCATACGCTTGTATCCAAATCCGGCAAATGAAGAAGTGATTTTGGATTTCGGTGGATTGAACGTTCGCGGAACGCTCGAAATTTTCGACAACAAAGGAAACCTTATTCGCACTGTTGAAATATACCACAGCTCGCTGATTCATGTATCGACAGCAGGTCTGGCCGAAGGGATTTACCATTTTTCCGTGCGGCAGGACGATTACCGTCTGACAAGAAAATTGATGATCAGGCATTGATATTCGCTTGAAGCACTAACTTTGCAAAAAAAATTGAACCATGGCTTCACGCAAATTACTTAAGGACAACATCAATTCCATTTGTTTCGATATCATCGACGAATGTCTCACCCTGCATGAATTCGGGGGTATTACCGAAGAGAAAGTTCGTCCTTTGCTGAATGACGCCATCAATTTCCGCAACGACATGATTGGTCGCTTCGGTGCCATCCGTAAAAACGGAAACAAGGGTGCTGCGTACAAGGAAATGGAACTTGAACTCGACGAAAAAGTCCTTGAATTCATTGACCGTCTGAACGGCCTGCACTGAGTTTGCGCTTGATTTTCCTTTTCCCTATCTTTAGGGGAATGAGAATTCTGTCCATTCTGTTTGGCTTAATGGTTTTGCCCTTGATTTCGGGGGCACAGGATATCCATTATTCTCAATTTGATTACAGTCCGCTCAACCTGAATCCTGCCAATGCCGGCTTGTTCAAAGGCTCTTATCGATTTGCGGGCAATTACCGTCAACAATGGCGTTCGGTAACTGTTCCCTACTCCACCTTTTCGCTTTCGGCTGATGGCTTTGAGCCGCTTCAGAAAAAAAACCTGGGCGCAGGAATACAAATCAATCACGATATCGCCGGTGATTCACGTTTCCGGACTTTTCAATGCAATCTGAGTGGTGCGTATTTACTCCCATTCAAAAACGACAGCACCACACGCATTTCGCTCGGAGCGACCTTGGGCATTTCTGCACGTTCATTAACTTATGATGCTTTGTATTTCGACAATCAATACGACGGCATTCAATACAATCCATCCTTGGCGAACGGTGAAAATTTCAATCGCGAATCGCGTGCATACATGAACCTGCAATTGGGTGCAGCATTTTACCGACAGCTCAGTTTACGCAATTTCATTACCGGAGGAATTGCTCTGGGCAACATCCTAAAACCCAAGCAAAGTTATTTTGATGTGAACAGCATTAAACTCGATCGCAGGTTTAATGTACATGGCACACTCAATTATGCCCTCGATGCACAATTTGAATTGGTGCCTTCGGTGATGGGTCAATTTCAAGGGAAATACAAAGAGATCATTTTCGGGTCGCAATTGCGTTACATCATGCTCAACGAAAAAGGAGAATTCAGAGCCGTAAAAACCGGATTGTTTTACCGCACCAGAGACGCAGGCTACATCATGGCAGGAATCGATTACAACAACTGGACAGGCTCGGTGAGTTACGACCTCAACTTTTCTAAATTGGTCCCCGCTTCTCAACACCGCGGAGCAATCGAATTTTCGGTGATATACATCATCAACGTGTTTAACCCAAAGATGATCCAGCGAAGGATTTGTCCGAATTACATCTAACATGCGCATTCTGCTATTGCTTGTTTTTGTATGCTCGTTCTTCATTGCTGATGGACAGACCTACAAACAGTTGGTGAAATTCGCCGACAAAAATTACGAAGCAGGAGATTACTACAGCGCCGGCCTTTATTACCGCAAAGCACTCGACATCGACAGTATGGACATTCACATTGTTTGGAAGTATGCCGAATGTTTGCGCAATTACAACGATTACGAAACCGCCGAACGAATTTATGCATGGATCTATTACCGTGAACAAAGCAAAGTCTATCCCTTAAGTTTGTTTTGGCTGGCCACCATGCAGCAATACAATGCCAAATACAAAGACGCCTCCAAAAATTTTAAAACCGTCACCAAACAATTTGGTCGCGATAAAAAATCTTACGAATACCTAAAAGCAAAACAATCCATTCTTTCTTGCTCATTCGCCATGCGCTCACAGAAAAAAGACACGAGTGGATTTAAAATCAGCAATGCCGGACCAACCATCAACACCACCGATTCAGAATTTGGAAATCAGTGGATAGATTCTACACTTTATTTTGGGTCATTACGCGCCGACAATGTAAAAGGCGATTTCGAAATTCACGATCCCTTTTATAAAATCAAAATTTACAGCATAGGCGCAAACCCACAACCAACAGGTGTTTCAGATGCATTGGACTCTTTAATCAACTCCGTTACCTCCCACAATGCCAACGGAAGTTTCAATCACGACAAAAGTAAGTTTGTGTTTACCCGTTGCATGAATGGAAAATGTCAACTCTACCTCATCAACATTACAAACGGGAAATGGTCAACACCAAAACCCATTGCAGGCGGCACCAACAAAGAAGGATACAATTCCACACAACCACATTTTTCCAGAAAAGGCGAAACTGAATTATTGTTCTTTGCTTCCGATATGCCCGGTGGACAAGGAAAGTACGACATCTGGTTTTCGGAAGTGAATGGCAACACTTTTGCTAAACCTAAAAACGCAGGAAAAAAAGTAAACAGCATCGACGATGAAATCACTCCATTTTACGATGGTTTTGAAGGTGTGTTGTACTTCTCTTCCAATTGGCATGAAGGGTTTGGCGGTTTCGATATTTTTTCAGCAAAAGGCGATTCTGAAAAATTAGGCGAACCCGTAAATCTTTTGCAACCCATCAACACACAATGGAACGATATGTATTATGCACCTTATCCTTCCAAATACGCAGGCTTTCTCACTTCCAACCGCAAAGGTTCCTATTTCAAAAAAAGTCCGACGTGTTGCAACGATATTTATTTAATCCTTTGGCCCAAACAGGAAATTCCGGCCGACACGATTCCATACAAATCATTGCAAGACCTCAACAAGTATTTACCTGTAACGCTTTATTTTCACAACGACGAACCCAATCCGCGCAGCACCGACACCATTACGCGATTGAATTACATGACAACCTATCAGGCTTACACAGCCATGATTGAGAAGTACAAAGAAGAATACTCCAAAGGTCTGGATGCGGCGGCGGCTGAAAAAGCGAAAGACGACATTGAGAATTTTTTCATGGATTATGTCGACAAAGGCGTTTCGGATTTGATGATTTTCACCAAGCTTTTGCTGATTGAATTGGAGAAGGGACAAAAAATTGAACTCACCATCAAAGGCTTTGCTTCTCCGCTTGCCAAAACCGATTACAACGTCAACCTCACACAACGACGCATTTCTTCACTCATCAAGTTCTTACGCGAATACGAAGGCGGTGTTTTTGTTCCTTACATCGAAGGCACGGCACCCAATGGCGGACAATTGTTTTTTACCCGTGTTCCCTTTGGTGAATATTCTGCCAATGCATTCGTCAGCGACAATTACCACGACACCAAAAACTCTGTTTACTCGCGTGCAGCTGCTCTTGAACGTAAAATTGAAGTACAAACCGTTCAGCGTGCTTCGGCAGACTCCATCCATTCCGAAATGCGTGTCAACAAAGAAGCGCACGACTTTGGAAAAGCCAAAACAGGTGATGTCTTAACCACGAAATTCATTATCCGAAATGTGGGCAAAGACGACCTCATCATCAACAAGGCTTTGGTAGGATGCGAATGCCTTACGGTTGACTATCCCAAAACACCACTTAAACCGGGTGAAAGTGCTGAAGTCACCGTTACCTTCCGCACCGCTGGTTATACCGGAATGCAAGTGCGGTCTGTCACCTTGGTTACCAATGGTTTCCCTCCAAACAAGCGATTGGTCGTCACTACAGAACTATTCGCCCCTTAAGTGCAGATTTCGGCCTAATTCTTGCCTGAACGTTTCAGAAAGTTTACAAATCCCGTAAATTTACCTAAGCCGAACTAAGGAACTTATGAAATCACTCCTCTGCTCTATTTTATTTTTTCTTGCCCCTGTTTTTCTTTTTGCTCAAGAACGTGAATTGATTCGTTTAGGTGAAGAGAGCGTACAATCGCAAGGTCACGATTTAAGGATTTTATCCATTTGGAAAGCAGAGAACGGACATACATACGTTTTAAGAGGTAATTACCGCGGCGACGCAACACGGTATACTTTGGAAGTATTCAATAAAGAAATGAAAAGCTACGCTTACCACCCAACCCGATTTGAAGTGGGAGAAAGCGATAAGTTCTTTTTTGTAGAAGCTCCTGTACTCAATGGCATTCCGTATTTGATTTGCTCCAAATACATTGCCGCTCAAAAGAAACATTTGCTAATTGCCTATGAATACGATGAAAACGGCATTCATTCCGAAAAAGGACGAGAACTGTTTTCCATTCCGGCTTTCAATCCCAACAACTGTGGGAAATACCGCATGAACCTTTCGGCAAATAAAAACTTTGCTGCAGTCAACGTCGATTATCCATCCGATAAAACCAAAAACGAAAGCATTCAACTTATTCGTTTTGATGCGCAATTGGAAATCACCTGGAAAAAAGAATACACCTTCGAAACCATTTCGCGTGCCAATCCGGTAAATATTCCCTTGGTGAACGATAAAGGCGATGTGTTTGTCATCAAAAAAGATTTCAATAAAACGAATTATAAATTCCAGATCCTTTGCGTGGATGGCAGCATCGGAAACATTATCGCAAAACCCATCAATGTAAACGGAGTATTCATTTCCGACATCCGCGGAGGAATCACCACTGAAGGAAAATTAGCCTTGGCCGGATTTTATTCTTCCATTGGCTATACCGAATATGAAGGTATGTTCTATTTCGCTTTCGATGCCTCAGGAAATACTGTGGCAAAACACCATGAAACTTTGCCGGTGGAACTGTTGGCGCAGTTCATCGGAAAAAAAGAAGCAAGCAAAGAAAAAGCAAGCATTCCGGGATTTTTATTGCAGCATTTGGTCCCCACACAAGATGGCGGAATGATTGCCATGGCAGAAAAAACAGCGAACGTTACAGAAGGTGAAAAAGAAAAACACGAATACGGAGATCTGCTTGTAATGAGCATGGATAATTCAGGAAATATTCGTTGGTCACAAAACGTCAGCAAAAAACAAAACTCTATCAACGATCGTGCGCTTTGGAGTTCTTACAATTACTGGATGCACAACGACACCTTAAACATCCTCTATAATAAAGTGGATTTGGATGAAAGCATTTCCAAAACCGGAAAACGCAAAAAAGTGGATGAGTTTGGTGAATTTTCGTTTGCAGGAACCATGCATGTGATGATTACACCAAAGGGACAAATGACAAGCACTCCTTTAACAGCAATGCACCGTAAACACACCTTGCCCATGGCTATGGATCCGGATATGGTTTACCAGGACCGGGAGGGTGCGGTGTATTTCTTGATAGAAGATTATGTTGGAAAAATTCACCGTTTGGGTGTTCTGAATTTTTTCAGCCCCGGCAAATAATTATTTTTCCTTTAGCACATTTTTAATCTGACGGATCTCTTTTTGGAGGTTCATCACTACGCTCGATAAATCGTCTTTTTCCAATTTCGGATCAGGCAATTCGCTCGAAATAAAATTCACGAATTTCCATACTTCCAGCACATCGCGAATGTCCACCTCGTAAGGTTCATACAATGGATTGGTAGAAACAAGTTGCAGGCTTTTATTCTCTTTGATTTTATTATAGACAATCTTGAAAACGATACCGTCGTCTTTGGTAACCAAAATATAAGGATATCCACTTTTCAGGGTATTCCAGTTCTGCACATATTCGCCGGTCACGAATGAACCTGAAGCAACAGGAGGCATGCTATCGCCATTAATGGTAAAGGTTCGGTATTTTTTATCGCGCGATAAAAAAGGCAAATTGAAAGTTGGCAATACTTTAATAAAATCCGGATCGGAGTATCCTGCCATATACCCTGCGCGTGCTTTTTCGGGAACGAGTTCGATGTTTTCAATATCATCTGCATTTACAGTGGTAGCCAACACCCGCAAACGATTGCCGCTAAGGTCGATGTCGTATCCCTTTTCAATTTCTTCCAATTGAGCTTCCGAAAGTTGAGATAAATCTGTTTTCAAAAGTTTATCCAAACTCACCTTAAAGAAATTCGAAATCCTCACCAAAGCAGTAAAGTTCGGTTCAGCTGTACCATTCTCATACCCACTCAAAGATGAACGCGTTACATCCAGTTTCCCGGCCATTTCCTCCTGAGAGAGATCCCTGCGCAATCGAAGCAATTTCAGATTCGGCGCAAAATACATGTCGATATTTTTGGCAGTCATTGACAGAATTTTTGTCAATGATACTATGTTTTTCGAACAAATGCAAATTCGGAGAGAAAGGATTCAACGCTGAGGCTGTTAAAAGGGAAATGGGAATTCGTGCACAATCCCGGTGCCTGAGGCTCTCGAAGGCACCACTAAGATACAAAGCACACTCAGGTACACTGAGGGTGATTTAAAAAGGGAAGATGGTATTATGGAATAAGTGCACGAAGTCTAATGTCTGAGGTCTTTCTGTCTTTTATCTTTAATCCCAAACCCTTAGCGCGCTATACCGGAATTCGACGAAGGAGAATTCGCGGTATCGGAATGCAGGGAGGGCGCATGGAAAAACTATTGTAGTTGGTTTAAACAGCCCACGCACACATCCGATCCCGAGAAATACCTCATGCTTCGGCATTTCCGGGATAGCGCACGGTTGGTGAGATTTGTTCCATAAAAATTAATCCCCCCTTGCGCGCTATACCGGAATTCGACGAAGGAGAATTCGCGGTATCGGAATGCAGGGAGGGCACATGGATATACAAATTGAAGTTGGTTGAAAAAAAGCCCACGCACACATCCGATCCCGCGAAATACCTCATGCTTCGGCATTTCCGGGATAGCGCACGGTAAATTCAAATTTTCTTCGCCGAATTGTAAGAATGAAATCATATTGATTTCTTTCTTTTTTTCATGCTCAATAAACTTGCATATGCAAGAATCAGACTCCCGAATTTTTACGATTTATTTATTGACGAATAAATCAAAGACTGTTTTTTATTGTGGACGCACCGGCAACTTAGCCAAAAGATTAATCTATCATTATTTCACTTGGAAGTATAAACTCAAAAACACTTTTGTTGCACAATATAATGTCATCTATTTAGTATACTTCGAAGAAGTAATAGGATTCAAAAATTCCTTAAGGAGAGAAGCTTTGGTAAAAAAAATGTCAAGGGCATTAAAGAGGAAGATGATTGAAAAAGAAAATCCCGATTATAGCTTCCTGAATAAAACCATTACAGATTGGCCTCTGAAGACTCCCCTTATTTAGCTACATGCAATAATAAAGATTCCAAAAAGCAAAAAAAACCACCAACTAACATTTCCAATTTCCCTTCAAAAAAAATAGCTTCAAAATGTTTGCAAATCCTGTGCAAATAAAAAAGGAGCACGATTGCGCTCCTTTGTTATTTTGATTTTAAATACCCTCGTCAAGATTAAAGCTCTTTCCTTGCCCGAAGTCGAAAAGAAAATAACGGCCCTTTACAGGTCCGATTTTTATTGTCCCCCAAACAGATTTTAAGCGGGGCTTAAATCAGTTTGGGGGATAATAAAAATACCCGGCATAGCCGGGTATTTTCTTTCTTTAGTGACCTCGTCAAGATTCAAACTTGAAACCTTCTGATCCGTAGTCAGATGCTCTATTCAGTTGAGCTACGAGGCCTTTTTGTAATTCAGGGTGCAAATATAAACTTTTTTTTATTCAGCGTACTTTTTTATTTCAGGAAGGAAGGATTTTATGTCCGCAATGCGGGTTTCATCGCTGGGATGGGTGCTGAGGAGCTCGGGAGGGGACTGACCACCAGTTTTCGACATTTTCTCCCAGAAATCAATGGCTTTGGCGGGATTAAAGCCTGCGAGGTACATGAAAACCAAGCCCATTTTATCGGCTTCGGATTCGTGATTGCGCGAATATTTTAGCATCCCCAGGGTGGAGGCCAAACCGTAAGATTGATAGAAAATATTGCGCTTGGCAGGGTCGGCCATGACACCTCCAAGGGTTTGTCCGAGGCCCTGTACGGCAAAGGCCTGACTCATCCTTTCGTTACCGTGACGCGCAACGGCATGGGCTATTTCGTGTCCCATCACCACGGCAAGCGAGCTATCGTCGGCGGCGAGGGGAAGGATTCCGGTGTACACCACTACTTTACCGCCGGGCATGCACCAGGCATTTACAGTGGGATCGTCAACGGTGTTGAATTCCCATGAAAATCCTTCGATGCGTTCGCTGGCATTTTGCTTTTTGAGGAAGGTGGCAATGGAGACTGCGATTTTTTGTCCCACACGCTCTACCCTTACACTCCGCGGATCGGATTTAGGAAGGACTTTGGCGGTAGATAAAAAGTCGCGGTAGGCGGTATCTGCCATGGCTATCAATTGCGATTCGGGAAAGAGTCGCATTTGTTTGCGGTTGGTTATGGGAACGCGAAAACAAGAGACCAGCACGATACCGGTCAGTATGGCAAACAGAATGTGTTTCATGTTAGTGGATTTCCGCTGAAAGTCCGAGTTCCAGCATTTTTGTACAAATGGGTTCGAGGTCGGAATATGCTCCGCTTTTCACCGGACATTTCCCGTTGAAATGCACAATGTATGCGCATTGTTCGGCTTGGATGGGATCTTGCTTGCAATATTTTACCAGCGTTTCAATGACAAAATCAAACGTATTGAAATCGTCATTGAACAATACAATGGAATGACGCGGTGCTGTTTCTTCCAAAACGGCTACTTCTTCTTCGGTTTCCCAGGCAGGAGAATGATCAAAAATCAATTGCTTATTCATACACAATCTTCATTGCTTCCGACAAAGTTATCTCTTTTCCGTCTTTAATTGCAATAACACGCACAGAAGATAATCCTGCGGCAACCAAACGTGCTTTTAATTTAAGTGCAGCATCGATATCGCCATAACATTCAAAATAAGCCACGGTAAAGCCATCTTCACGGGTTGTGGTTCTCACATTTACATCCGGCATGTCGGCCAATACTTCTTTTACTTCATCAGGCATATCACCTTTGAATTCGGCTGCGATGACATTGAATCGCAATCCTGCAGTAAAGGCTTCGGAAATGGAAATTTCGCGGTCGCCGGAGAATGCTACAATGCGCACGGTTGACAATCCCTCGGAGATAAAATGCGCTTTCATTTTTAATGCCTCATCATAAGAATCTCCATCGAGCACATAATACACAATAGAACCATCCGGCATTTTTTTACGCTTCACTCCTTTGTCGTAATTGTTCAGGTACACCTCGGTTGCTTCCGGTGGAACTTCACCAATGAATTCTCCGATATACACCTGGAACCTCACGCCCGGTGCGGTTTTCAAATCGGTTTTGCTGCTCGACGCAACATTGCCCGGAAGTTTTTCCGATGCATAAGCGGTAGTTAATCCTTTGTTCTTGAATTTATCGGCAATGTTCAAAGCCTCGGTGCGCGTAGGAATTCCGTCGATGTAGTACACGGTTTTTCCATCCGCTAAGGTGGCTTTGCGAATTCCCTGATTCACATTGGCAAGATAAATCTCTGCATCTTTCACCGGAACTTCTTTTTCGTAAACGCCCAATACTACTTTGAATCCGGGTGTTTCTGTATTATTCTGAGTGTTGTTCTGATTGTTGTTATTCTGGTTGTTGTTCTGGTTGTTATTATTCTGGTTGTTGTTCTGATTGTTGTTCTGGTTGTTGTTCAGATTATTGTTTTGGTTATTATTTTGGTTGTTGTTCGACAACTGATTGTTTCCACCTGAAGTAATGAGGTTCGCATTTTGCACGAACACACTGTTTCCATACTTGGCAATGGAATCGCGCGCTTGTGCAACCGTGATGCGTTTTCCGTTCATGTAGGCTGTAACAAATGCATCCTGCACACCAATGTTGCGCACTTCATCGCGACGCACAATGGCTTTGTCAACATCCGTGAAAATTCCTGTTGTATAGCGCACTTGATTGTTGGCTGTACGTTCTGAGTTCAGCGGATTGATGTTGAAGATATTATCCGGACTCACCGGTTTGGAATACACACCCACCTGAACAGTGAAGAACAATCCGGCAATCACTTCCACCTGATTGGCCTTGGCAGCACCCGGCACCGATGTATAATAATTGGTCGCCGCACTATCTACACGGAAATTATTGACGTATGTCTGGTTGTTGTTCTGATTGTTGTTTTGATTGTTGTTTTGATTGTTATTCTGATTATTGTTTTGGTTATTGTTCTGATTATTGTTTTGGTTATTGTTCTGATTGTTGTTTTGGTTATTGTTCTGATTGTTGTTTTGGTTATTGTTTTGGTTATTGTTTTGATTCACGGCAATTCCACCATTGAGTTCTGCCATTGCTTCATACAACGGAATTCGTTTTCCGTCTTTGAAAGCAACCACGAAAGCATCTTCGTAACCCATTCCGCGAATTTCTTTTTTGGCATTATCAGCATTCGGGAAATCGGTAAAATAACCAACGGTATAGCGCGTTAAACCATTGGCGGTGCGCTCTCCGGTGATAGGAGCAAATTCTTTAAAGGTTTCATTCGGAATAGGATTGCGGAAAGCTCCAACCTGAACTTTGAAATAAATTCCTTTAGGAAGCGGTGGGTCAACCGGAATTGGATTGGCTGCATTGTACACTGCTTTGTTGTCGGTTTTTGCAAAAATTTGTGTCTCTACGCGCTCCGGAACGGTGTACTTACGTGCAATTTCTTCGGGAGAAAGTGTTTTGATTTCCTGTGCCTGAACACTGGTGTTGTTGTTGCTCGAAACATTGTTGGCCAATGCATTTTCGGGTTGTGGTAAATTTCCATTGGCGGTTACATCACGAATATCTCGTGCTTTCTGCGGATCGATGGATGCCAGGTAATTGTCGACTCTGGTATTTCCGTTGTTGGCCTCATTGCGCAGGTTAGCAGCAGCGCGGTTGAGCGAATCCTGACGACGCTCCATGGTAATGGCCTTACGTTCGAGGTCGGATGCCTGCGTGAGTAAAATGTTTTTACGGGTATTGTCGGTTTCCTGATTGGCTTTTGCACGCACATCCTGCACTTCTTTGCGCATGTTGGCGGCAATTTCTTTTTGTCGCGATGCCTCATTCTCTGCGTTTACCGCACGGTTTTCTTTGTTGTTGGCATCGGTCTTTAAATTATAGAACTGTGCATATTCGGAAGTCTTCACCACCTCTGTCTGTTTTTCTTTGAGACGTTGCTGCTCTTCTTCCTTGCGACGTTGTTCCGCAATCAGGTCATCTTCTTTTCGCTTCACCTCATTGGCTCTTGCCAAGGTTTCGTTTTGTTGTTGACGCAATTGTTCGGCTTCTTTGCGCTTGTTGGCCGCATCATCCAAAATGGCTTGACGGTATTTCTTTTTCACGGTAGTCGCCGAATCTTCAAGCGTTTTGGCGCGTTCATCCAATTCAGCGGCGCGACGTTCCAATGCAGTTGCTTCATTGAAATACTTCGTGGACTCAAGATTATTTGGGTCTATGGTAGTGTTGTTATTGGCCGTGGTATTGTTTTGGTTATTGTTCTGATTATTGTTCGTTTGATTCGTATTCTGGTTGTTCTGGTTGTTATTTTGATTATTGTTCTGATTGTTGTTTTGGTTGTTGTTCTGATTGGTATTTCCGGAATTCTGCACAATGACAAATTCACCAAGAAGAATTTCAAGAATGTCTTCAGCCTCTGCCAGGTGCTGGTTTCCACGTTTTTCTAATGCATTCGCTTCTTTGAGCAATTCATTTTTCTTGACCTTATCTTTTTCGGCGGCTGCTTTTTTTCGCAATTCCGCAGCAGCTTCGAAATCCTTTTTGGCTTCGGTTTCGTGACGTGCAACTTCTTTGAGTGCAGGATCTTTACTCAACTCATCTTTGTATCCGACTTCTTTTTTCTTCTCTGCAATACGTTTCTCCAAATCTTCTTTTTCCGCAACATTGGCAGAAGCAAAAGATGCCGATACATTGATTTCTTTGGTCAGAATTTGCGCTTCGAGTTCCTTAATTTCCTTATCCAGTTTTTTCTTCTCATTTGCATCGGTGGTCTCGGCGCGACGAATGGACTTCTCTTCAACCTGAGCACGCAATGCAGCAATTTCATCCAACTGCGTTTTCACCAAAGCGATTTCGTTCTTGGATTTTTCTCCGGAATAAGGATAAGTGTTTTCGTATTGTTTTTCGGAAGATGCTGTCAATACAGGATTTCCGCCATTTTCGGCAATGCGCTGGTTATTGGCATTGATCTCGGCTTGTTTGGTTTCGCGCAATTGATTGAGGTCAGCAATGCGCTGTTCTTCCTGACGTTTTACGTTTTCGTCTTTCGTGGTAGATTTTATTTTCTCGGATTGGCGAATCTGTTCATCTATTTTGTCGATCAGATTTTCATTTAAATCATTGCGCTTTTCTGCTTTTCGCACATCACTTTCGGTAGATGCAGCAATCGTTTCGGAAGCTTTGACATAATCGGGATCCACCGAACTGACCAAAGATTTTTGAATATCGCTCAACACCGGATTGGCCGCAAGATCTTTTTGACGGTTCTTATCCGCATCAACTTCAGCTTGTTTTACCGCACGTAATTCCTCCAGTTTTTTACGTTTCTCAATGGAAGCCGGATCCTTTGCGGTCTCGAGTGATTTTATCTCTGTATTGATTTTCGCAATCAGGTTTTCGTTGGCAGCGATTCGGTCATTGAGCTTAGCAGCTTCTTCCGTGCGTGCGTTGGCGGCATTGATGGCATCAAAGTAAGTAGGATCGAGCGCAGCGATATTGGGTGTACCTGCATTCGGATCGATTCCCTTGCTCTGTTGTGTGGCCTTTTTGTATTTGTCAGTAGCAGAAGCCAGGTATTTATTCCCCAACTGCTCTGCCACATTGGCTTTCATCAAGAGCAAATTTTTCTTTGGCAAATCTTTTTCTTTGGCAGCTTCAGCGCGCAATTTTTTCGCATCCTCAAATTTCTGCGCAGCCTTCTCCTCCATTTTCAATGCCGAGAGCATATCTTCATTAGCAGGATCTACCGCAGCTTTCTTTGCCTCATTGCGGGCAGTATTCAAGCGTGCCTCCACTTCTTTGCGTTCGGCTTTGTTGGCTTCCTCTACTTTGGCAGCAATTTGCAATTCAGTTTCTGTAAGTTGTTTTTCGAGCGCTAAAATTTCTTCGCTGAGTTTTTGCTTTTCTGCTTCAGTTCCTGCTTCGGCGCGGCGGATTTTCAATTCGGTCAATTGCTCTTCAATGCTGCGCACTTTTTCAATCAAAGGCTGAATTTCGCGCATGGTTTGTTGTGCAGAAGCCGAGGTGTATTCAGGCATAAAGGCATAACCCGAAACAGAGCGACCGTTTTCATCCTGACGCAAAACTCCTGCATCCATGAGCTTTTGGTCGGCTGTGGCTATTTCGTTTTCCTTTTGGTATTTGAGATCTTTCAATGTTTCAATGCGCTCGCGTGTTGCGTTGGGGTCGGCAGTATTTCCGGTAGCGAGGTCTTTCTCGAGTTTCTTAATTTCTTCATCGGTCTTGCGCACCAAATCGGTATTCGCTTTTCGGATTTCGTTGGTTTTACGCACATCCGAAGCATTTGAATTTTCGATTTGGGAAATTTTATTTTGGTAGGCAGGATCTACGGTTGAAGCTGTCGAATTTTGTTTCGCTTTTTCGGTTGGATTCACAGCTACATTATCACCTTGTAAAATCGCCTTGTCTTTTTCAATAGCGGCCTCGAGCTTCTGACCGAGCTGCTCCAATTCCTCTGCCTTTTGGGTGTTTCCGTTTTGTTCGGCAATTTTCTTTTCGTTATTGGTTTTATCCAACAACTGTTCATTCAACTTAATTCGCTCGGCCGCCTTTTCACTCGGATTCAAATCGGAATTGTTCACGGAATTGAGCTGTGAAGCATAGGTAGGATCAAGGTTTTTGGTTTGAGCATCATTGGTAATGTCGGCAGTTTTTACGTTAGAAGCCGTTACCGTATTTCCATTTTCGATGGAAGTTATTTTTTTCTCGTTTCGTGCAACCTCATCTTGTTTCTGAGTTTTCAATTGTTCGAGAGCACGATTTTCCTGCTCGGTTTTAATTTTTTCTTCGGGTGTTTGATTGCTCGCTTTGGCATTGTTCTCCGCAATTTTATTATCGATGGAAGCAATCAATTGATTGTTGAGTTTATTTTCTTCCGCAAGTTTTTCCTTTTCAGGCAAATTACCTGAACGGATTTCATTGCGCTTGGTATCGTATTGCGGATCAATTCCGGCAGGCTCAATTTTGGTATTTGTGTTGGCCGTGTTATTGTTCGTATTCGCTGTAGATTTCAACTCTTCCAGACGCTTGTCGTTTGTGGCAATTTCCTGATTTTTCTGTGCCTTCAGGTTTTCCAATTCTTCTTTCTGACGTACCAGTTTTTCCTTATCTGCCTCTTTGGTGGTTTTATCTATTTTCTTGTCCAGCGCAGCAATTTCGGTGTCGATTTTTGTCACCAAATCTTTGTTGAGCTGATTTTTCTGATTGAGTTTCTGTTCTTCCGTAGCGGTTGATTTATCGACATCGGCTACTTTTTTGGCGTATTTGGAATCGACGGTATTGACATCTGCCACCAATTGCGAAGTGCTTTGGTCGAGTGTGCGTTGGTTATTCGCTATTTCAGCTTCGTTTTGCTTTTTCAGTTCATCCAGTTTCTTCCGATCCTCCTCGAGTTTTGCTTTTTCATCTCCGGTTGCATTTGCAATGCGCGTATCGGTTTCTGCAATTTTGGTATTGATATCGTTAACCAATTGCTTGTCGAGTTCATTTTGCTTCTGCAGTTTTTCTTTCGAAGATAAACTGTTGTCGTTGGCCAAGTCATCTTTTTTCTTCTGGTAAGCAGGATCCACGGAAGATGCAGAAGCAACCGTAGTTGAATTGATTTCCTGCAATTTGTTTTCGTTGCTTCGGATTTCCTCCTCTTTGTCTTTACGCAAATCTTTGAGGTCCTCGATTTTCTTCTTCAGTTCTTCCTGTTTGGCCGGATCTTTTTCTTTTTTGAGTTTGCTTTCCAACTCCGAAACATCCTTGTCGATGGCATTGATCCATTCTTTGTTCAGGTTGTTTTTAGCCTCGAGTTTTTCTTTCTGATCGGTGATGGATTTGACTTGTTCTTCCTTAGCCATGACACCCTGGAAGTTCGGATTATCGTGCAAATACACATTCAACTGTTCGCGGTTATCGCGCTCGGTACTTTGGTTCTGGTTGATGATTTGCTCGTTCTTCTGAAGTGAATTGGCTGTTTCGTTGGAGGAGATATTGTTGGCCAATTCATTCTTTTCGCTTTGCGTAAGTACACCTGTAATGGCGCCGGATTGAATATTCTCCAATACGGTAACCTGCGATTTGATGTCATCCGCTTCACTTTGCAGTGCTTCGTATTTTTTAAATGCAGATTTTACATTGGCCTGCGCAACATCAATGGCAGCTTGTGTTTCATCAATTTTTGCCTGCAGTTCTTCCTTCTTTTTGGAATTGTTGGTGTTCTGCAATTGCGATTTCAATGAACTCAATTCCACTTGCAAATCGGCTTCCTCACTGCGGTAGGTCTGTGCAAGCTCACGTGCTTTATCGGCTTCTTTCTGCTTGGCTAGAGCTTTTTCGCGAAGTTCGTCGAGTTCGTCTTTACGGTTGACTTCCGAGCCCATCGATTGGCGAATGAAATCTTGTTGCTCGCGCAATTTCTTTTCGGCTTCGGTTCTGTTTTTGGTGTTGATGGCTGATTCAATGCCTTTGGCAAAGTCTTCCGCCATTTTTTTCTCTTGTTCTTTTTTGGCGGCCTGATCGGTTAATTTTTGAGCCACCTGATAAGCTGCTGCTGCTTCTTTGAGGAGTTGTTTGGCTTCGTTGTTCAGGTCTTCTGCATTCTGAATGATCTGACGCTTTTCTTGTTCGTCGCTTACATTGCTCAACTTGGAAAGCAATTCGTCGGCTTCTTTGGCTTTTGCTTTTGCTTCATCGTTTTTACGATCGCTCACCACAAATGCTGCTTCCGATTGTTCTTTCAATTCTTTGGCTTCAATACCAATTTCTTCTGCGTCTTTTTTTACCATCGCTATCAAATCGGCATCGGTAAGGTTTTTCATATCGGCCACGGAAGTGTCGGTAGGATTTTTCTTGATGTTGTCGAGCGAATCGATGTTGAAGTCAAGCGCATTGGGCGTGAGCAAACTTTTGTCCTTGAGAATTTCTGCAATGATGGCGTCACCGTTTTCTACTTCCTGATCGAAAAGATTGCGGATTTGCAATTTCTCCGTGCCTTCGGGAGCAGAGAGGTACAACTCTTGTTTGAGTGCGCGAAGTTCTTTTTGGAAAGGGACTTCCACCACACCGACGTGCGCAATTTTTGAATTCTCGCTGGTAACGGTGAATTTGTATTTACCACTTTTGGGTAAAGTAATCAGGTAGGAACCATCGGCACTACGGGTATTGTATATACCAATCACGTCACCGGAATTCACATCTTCAATGCGAATGGATGCGCCTAGATTGTCGGGCGACACATCCGAAACAAATCTTCCTTTGATTACTGCCATCTGCACAGGAAAGCGTTCCATGCGGACGTTGTACACATGGATTTTTCCATTATCACTTTCGCGCGAGGAAGCAAACCATGCGGAACGATCGAGTGAATCGACAATAAAAAACATGTCATCGTCGGGCGAACTGATGGCGAAATCGACGTTTTGCGGTGTGGAGAATTGTTCGGTTTCGGGGTCGTACACACTTTTGAAAATGTCGTAGCCTCCCATCGAATTATGTCCCTTGGAACAGAAATAGAGCGTTGTTCCATCGGGCGACATGTAAGGATAATTTTCATCAAAAGGAGTATTCACTCCTCCAAGCACAATTTGTGGTTTTGCCCATTCGCCATTGGGTAAACGTTTCACACGGTAGATGTCGAGATTGGTGCCGTTTTCGCCGTAACTCGAATAATACACCACATCCGAATTTTTCGGGTTATGCACTACAA
The DNA here is from genome assembly GCA_044360245.1 of Flavobacteriales bacterium. Classification (GTDB taxonomy): domain Bacteria; phylum Bacteroidota; class Bacteroidia; order Flavobacteriales_D; family UBA2798; genus UBA2798. The sequence continues at coordinate 32,820 of JBIKKU010000003.1, forward strand.
TCGTATGTTCTTTCTTTTTATCGACAGAAGTCTGCAGTGCTTCCACCACAATGATTTGTCCACCAATATTCTCCATGGAATACAAGCGGAAGAAACGATCCACTTCAATATCGCGTTTGTCAATGACGACCAGATCGGTGATGTTGCGCAACAATTTTTTTCCGTTGTTACACATTTCAATCTGACGATCGACTTGGTATTGTTCTTTCTCCTTGGGTGTTGCCAGCGATGCAAATTTCTGATACGCTTTGATGGCTTCGTTGAATTGGAAATTGAGGTGATACGCTTTTCCAAGATAGAACCAGCATTCTTTGGGAACAGCAGGATCTTTGGATGCCAGGTACAAATATTTTAAACCGTCGGTTTTTTTTCCTTCACTAAAAAGCAAACAGGTACCGTACTTGTAGTTGTACTCTGCGCTTTTCGGATCGTTACTCAACAATTGCGAATACAATGGAGTTGCCTCCACGTATTTTCCCTCTTCAAAAAGTTTGTTGGCCTTCTTAATCAACTCGGCCTCATTCTTTTGTGCGAAGAGCGAAAATGGTAACAGGAATAAAAAAAGCAGTAAGGCTCCGCTATGTCTGATGTACCCTTTCAATCTCAGTTAGTGTACTTTAAGAAGCTGTACACCAATCTTTAAAGATAGTTGAATTTCCGTTACGACTTCTTACGAATACGAATATTCATGCGGTTTTCCTCACGTCGCATGAGGCGCTCGATGTTCTTTTGATGGGTAATGAGCACAAGCAATGCAATGACCATCGAGAAATAAATCAAGGAAAGCGGAACAGGACGGAAAAACAAGAAGAACATTACGGGAAAGCTTATGGCTGTAACCATTGAGCCCAATGACACATAACGCGTAGTCAGGAAAATAATCAGGAAAATGGCGATGCAAATGAGTGCTGCTTGCCAGTGCAATGCAATGACCACACCCAATAAAGTGGCAACGCCTTTACCCCCTTTGAATCCTGCGAAAATCGGGAAAATGTGTCCAACTACAGCCATAACACCAATGGCCAATTTGAAATTGACTTGCGCTACAGATTCTGCTTCATAGGGATTGAACCATGCCAGCAGCACAATGGCCAGTAAACCTTTGAGCACATCCATACTCAAAACAGTGATTCCTGCTGCTTTTCCGAGCACCCTAAAGGTGTTGGTAGCACCGGCATTTCCACTTCCGTGTTCACGGACGTCGATACCGTAAAAGGTTTTTCCAATCCATACGGCTGAGGGAATAGATCCCATCAGGTAGGCTACAACAACAGACATGAAGTTGTAGGGCGTAAGAATTTCCTCCATCGCTTTGTTTGGCTTCGTTTGGCTTTACTCCATCTGCATGGCTGCCTCGGCTTTGGATCTTGCTTCACCGTAAACGATTTCAAAATCCTTGTCGCCATCTTTTCCTTTGAAGTTGAGCTTATCGGATTTCGCTTCAGAGATCGTTGACTTGAACGATGGGTCTGTAGAGTAAACCGTAAACCTTCCCTTCACGTTGGAATAGTGGAAGTAATACAGATTTGCGTCGTCTAATTTAAGAACAATCGTGACTTCATCACCCTGTCGGCCATGAGAAACTATGATTTTTCCGTCTATATACTTGTAAATCTGTTTCTTATAAACGTTCGTCAGCACCAATCTGCCGGTTGAAATCCAATGCGTCATGGGATCTTCCTGAACAAGCTTGAAGGATACATCCGTGAATACCAAAGGCTTAGCGATTTCATCAGGCAATTTCCAACGCTCTTTCCCTAAGGAGAGGTTCGCGATGATTTCATCCGATTTTTCCACACCAATGAGTTCACGGAGCGATTTTTCGTAAATGGATTTCACCGGATCGTTCTCGAAAGGCTGGATGTCAGGATAATTCAGGATTTTATCGGCCAGTTTTTCCATGAGTCCTTCAAAGAAAGGGAAGTCGAACATCACCGTTGCTTTCATGGTCACCGCACCTGTTTTCAGGTTTTGCTCAACCGTACCCACAGGAACCGCCTTGAATTGGGAGGTTTTTGTTCCGAAGGACAATCGACCATCGCCACGCACAATACATTTTTCTTTGGCGTATCCCACAAAATTACCCGGAAGCGAAGCCTCTTTGAGTTTGTCTTCTTGCGCAATCTGATATTCTTGCAGTCGCTTGTCGAACACCAGGAATCCGGTTGCTTTAATCACATCAGGATTTTCTTTTTTGGTTTTTACCGACAAGAAAGTGGAATATACCAATGCAGGAATGGTGTCTTTGTTGACCGAAATACCTGCTCCGAGGAATCCTCCACCATCGTAATTTACAATATCATCAGCAATCGGAATGCGAATGTTGAGTGGATCAACAACCCCTTTAAAGCTTAACCAGTTGCGATCGAATGCACCACAATTGTGCACCAATCGGGTTGCACCGGTAAAGTTCAAACCGATATCGTTGGCCTTGAGCTCTACAACACCTTTGTATTCGAAATGCGGACTGAGCATGAACTTCTCCTCTTCTTTCACTTCACCTTTTGCATAGGTTTGGAAAGTGGAGTCGAGCGTAATTTTTGCAAAGTGGATTTTCTGTTCCATTTTGTTTTCATCCACATAAGCATAATCACCTTCTGCAACATATTTTTTCTTGGCCGTGATTTTTACTCTGGCATTGTAAATTTTGTGGTATTTGGTAACATAGTTACACACGATTTTCGCCTTTTGCAGCTCATCCATTTCAGCATTTTTGCGAATAACGACTTGTCCGGAATCCGGATAGATTCGAGCATCCGCAATATTCAAGTATTCCACTTTGGAACAATTGATGACTTTGGTTCGTGGATTGAATTTCGCTTTTGGCGACATGAAGTTGAGTGAGTCCTGATCGGGATGAATGGAATAGAAATTCGATCCGGTCAAATCCAAATCGGTATCGATGTTGATGTCTCCCGTCACCGATTTTTTATCGGAAAGGAGATCGATATCGTCGGTATCCATATTCCATTTCATTTTATCCATGAAACAGATGTACTGGTTGGCCGGGAACTTGGTTGGTGAAGCTTTTCCGTTGGATTTCATTTCACAAAAACGTCCGACAAAATCTACGTGCGAATTGACATTTTCTGTGGACATAGCCATTTCGTGACTGAGATCGTGCGATTTCAATTTGAAATTGGAGGTATCTGCGTCGATAATTTTCGCTTTGTATTTAAAGTGCCGCGAGGACAACTCTGCCGTACCAAAATACATACGTCCTTTACCCGTCATTCCATCCGGACGAAGCGCCATGGTTCCTTTCATTTTCGAATTCTTATCGAAGAAATGCAATAAAGAATCGGTGGATTGAGCATAAAACACTTTAGCTTTTGGATGATAGCGCACCATTACTTCTTCGCCATGCACCTCGGGAACTTCGAAGGTTCCTTTTTGTTCTACGTTTTTATACTTCTGCGCCACACCCGATAATGAATCCGGGAAAAGCGTAAATGCTTTAGATTCCGCAGTGGAAGTGAGATAGCTCAAAGAACCATCCGCTTGCAATCCGGCATTGGACAATCGGATTTCATTTTTAAACACAGCTTTATCGCCATATAATTTTACGCCTTCAGGATTCAGTTTGCGAATAAATCCAAGTGAATAATCTTTCTGCACACCAAGTTCTTCACGCATCACAGGAATGATTCCTGCCGACTTGAATTCACCGGGAAAACGTTGCGCATAACCTTTGAAATTATCGAGACTATCCATCACAAATGGATCTACTTTAAAGTAGAATTGTGTACTGTCGTAAACCCCGTTATGGATTTTTTTGGCGTTGTAAAACACATAGGTATGTTGGGTGGAATTGAGGATAGGATATTGCTGGAATCCACGCTTCACACCGGATTTATTGTCCTTTCCATCAATGGTGATACTCCCCTTTACGCTGCGTATCACAGACTGCACGCGTTGTTGTTTGTTGCGCGGTCCGGTATGCGGCCACACCCTTAAACGCATGGAATCGCATTGCAATAAATCAACTTTAAAATCGCCGTAATTGAAAAAGAATTCTTTCCCGAAAAATTCGGTTGAACCTGCATTGACAATTCCGGCAAACTTCATGTTGCGGTTTTTCATGACAATCAGTTCCTGGTTTTGGGGATAAATCCGCACAAACTGACTATCGCTCAGGGTTACACGCTTAACCCCATGAATGAGTAATTCGTAATTGAGCAAATTGATGGATGCATTGGCATTGGCCACCAGTGAATCGCTTTGAATATCGATAGGATCGTAATCGATTTTTTTACTGTTCGATTTCAGGTAATTGAAAAGTTTTGGTTTGATGGTAATCAATTCGCGATCGGGTTCGTAGGAAATAAATCCTCCGGCATTGAGCTGACCGATAATTGGCATAATCTGATCGGTTGGTCGCCCCATGTGCGAAGCAAGCGCAGGAAGTGTAATGATATTGGTATCCAGCCTTCTTCCTAAGTCCTCGATGAACACCATGGGATGTGTTTTATCCATGTTGTTGAGGCTGTTGTAAATCTCTCTGGAGTAAAAATTATTCGATTCGAAAGTGGCCGATTTTTCTGATGAGCCTTCCATCGGTCCAAGTTCAATCACCGGATCTCCAACTTTCCAACGCAAGGATTCGAAATACATTTCGAGGTTGTGGTAGGTATTAAAAAATGGCGATTGCGATAATCCTGTTTTTTCCCGCTGCAAGATGACTTGATTGGTGCTTTTGGTGTATTTGAAACGCAAGCCGGGATGTGAGATGGAATCTTTTTCAATGTAAATCACACTTTGTGCACGGTCGGAATTAATTCCGTTTGGTTTGATGATAAATGTAGTTGACAATGCACGCATGAATATTTTTCCGCCGCGGTACATGTTAAGTTTGGCCAATTCTTCTGCAGTACCAAAGCCTAGAAGGTTCGCTCCCTGCATCATAAATCCACCATCGTAATCGATATCGGGAAATACATTTTTGATGAAAAGTCGTTTGGAATAAGATTGAAACTGGGGGTACTTTACAGAACTCACTCCGCCTTTGGAAACAATTTTCTCTACGAGTTTTCCGGATAAAGGCGATTTAAAATAAGGGGTATGGAAAGTCACGGAATCCGCGTCAAATCCTACAGAACGCAAGGTTACGCTATAGCGTTTCAATTCGGCGAATGTCTCGCTTCGTGGCAATGCGGCGCGTTCCCATGTAACCACTCCTCCTCTTCCTTCGAACTTTTCTTTGAGTGGAAGTAATGTTCCTGATGTTCCAAAAACATTGGAGGTATCGTCTTTGGCGAAACAGTGTAAATCTGCTTTTTCAAAATTAACGGTAGGTTGATTGTTCTCGTAGCTGTAACTGTAGAACTGCGATTTAATGGCCCAAGATGATGTGGCTGTTTTATATACTGTTCCATCGGTATAAAACCAATAAGAAAATTGAAGAAACTCGGCCATCTGTTTTTTATCGCGGGAATTCATGGTGCTGTTCACCACCGATTTCCAACCCGGATAAACCGTATTGAACATATTGTTCTGTGCGAAGTACAATACACCCGAAAAATATCCGAAAAACTCCGGATAGGGTTTGGCCTGTTTTGCTTCGAGGCTATTGGCCATGGTATAACAATCGTTCTTGATATTGTCCGGCAATCCGACCCAGACTTTCTCGAATTTGTCCATGAATTCCTTAGCCTCTTTTTTGTCGTATTGTCCGAGGTAAGCCTTTAACTGGTCCGGGAATTTTTCGGGATTGGCTTGAAACGATTGGCTGTAGCCCAATAGCGAAAAGGCGGTTAAAACAACCGCTAAAAAAGCCCTCTGAAGGTGTTTCATACTAGTTCTTTTTGAATTGCAGGACAACCCAATTGTTCTTCTCCTCCATCCCTTCAAATATCAGGCCCAATCCTTCTGCAGTAGAACGGATAAGTGGCTCATCCGTTACAAAAATTCCGCTGAAAAGAATGGTACCACCGGCAGAGAGTGACCGGACATACGAAGGCATATCGGCAATGAGCACATTGCGGTTGATATTGGCTAATATAACCTGAAAGTGGCGTCCGGCCAATAAAGCAGCGTCTCCTTTTTCAACAATAATGGGACTTGTGTTATTAAGTTCTGCGTTTTCG